>CANHOY010000081.1 GCA_947462495.1 Bacteroidota bacterium | reverse complement strand
GTGGCCGAGTGGCTAGGCAGAGCTCTGCAAAAGCTTCCACAGCGGTTCGAATCCGCTCTCGACCTCACTAATAAAACAAAACCCTTACAATTTGTATGGGTTTTGTTTTTATAAAATAATACTATTATGAAATATTCTCAAACCATTGGAATTATACTTTGTTTATTGCTTATTTATTGCACCACACAGCCTTTGGTTTATATTGAAAGTCGAAATTGGACCATTACGGGTTGGGATCCTGCAGGAGCAAGTTTTGGCCAAGCAGGTAAATTTTTATGTTTTTTTGCAAGTTTAGCCATATTGTTTTTTGCTTTACCATATTTATGGGCCAAACGTTTTAATATGGTATTTGCCTCTTTGCTTTTAGCATGGAGCATTAGAAATTTTCTAATTTTATCAACCTGTCAAATGGGGGAGTGTCCGCAAAAATTATGGGCATTGTATGTCTGTATAATTTTTTCAGCAGGCATATTATTAATGACTTTTTTGCCCAGGATAAAAAAGCTTATTTAATAAGGTTATATTTTAAAATGCAATAAATTGCTCTAAATCCATCCTTCCAATTAATTTTTTTTCCTTCCTGATAATTTCTTCCATAATAAGATATACCTACTTCGTAGATTCTGATGTTTTTAACTTTTGAAATTTTTGCAGTTACCTCAGGCTCAAATCCAAACCTTTTTTCTACAAGGTGTATTTTTTTTAAAATACTTGAATCAAAAGCTTTATAACAAGTTTCCATATCTGTTAAATTCAAATTTGTCATGAAATTTGAAATAAAAGTTAATAATTTATTACCTATCGTATGCCAAAAAAATAGAATCCTGTGAGGTTTTCCTCCTATAAACCTAGAACCATAAACTACATCTGCTTTGCCATTTAAAATAGGGTTTAATATTAAATTATATTCATTTGGGTCGTATTCTAAATCAGCATCTTGAATAATTATATAATCTCCTGTTGCAATTTTGATGCCAGTATGAATTGCAGCTCCTTTACCTTGATTTATTTCATGTGATTTGTAAACATATTCGTTCATCAAGTTGGGCCCGATTAAATATTTATTAATTACTTCATTTGTTTTATCAGTAGAGCAGTCATTTATGATAATGATTTCTTTTTTTAAATTTGATTCTAAGTTTAATTTCTCTAGCACATCTAAAATATTTAGAATATATTTTTCTTCGTTGAATACGGGGATAATAATTGAGAGAGTTTTCATAAGTTATTAATTATTTAAATTGTGTCCAGATAGCTCCTTCGTTTTGAATTGTTGTAGTAAAAAATTTTTGTTCTTTCATATTTAAATTATAGGCGTTAAAATTTGGGATGAAGCTTCCTATAAAAAAATCATTATTATACTTTTCTCTTAAAATTACCCAGAGTGGGTATTCGTAGGAATCATTTGTAATTTTCAAATTAATTTTATTATTTATGCTAGAACTAAACAATTGCATTTGCTTTTTGAATTCATAAGGGTTTGATGCATAATATTTTTCAGTTCTATTTTTTTCAAAAATTGAACCTTTCTCTAAGTTGAATAATTTTAAAGAGTCTTGAAAGTAAAAAAGTTTCTTTTTCTGATTAATGGGGATGTTATTATTTAAATAATATCGTGAGTTTATTAATTTATAATTTTCTAGAATATTGCTTTTCATAGCTTGGGGGACACCTTCAACGAATTCAGGATTAAAATTCTTTTTTGGAATTTTCAATACTTTTCTAATTAAATAGTAAGGGTTTTCAAAAATCGGCTTGTTTTTATTAAAGTATACCGGCAAAAATGTAAATAAAATTAAAAATACAATCATATGGTTTAAAAACTTAGATTTCTCGAATGATATAAATATCAAATAGGCTGAAGATAAAATGAAAGAGAATGTAATAGGTAATATAAGTCTATTTCCCCATGGCTGCCACCTAAATAAGATTGAATAGAGGAGCAATGAGACGGCAGGGAAAAGAAGTATAAATTTGAAATGGTTTGTTTTTTTTATCTTTTTATTAAAGATAAATAATAAGTAAGAAAAAAGTATAATGATGGCATGAAGAATACTTCCAGAAGTATCTTCATTAAGTTCATTTCTAATTTCAAAATTCATATTATTAAAATTACTGCCATTCTCATTTAATGATATCCCAATATAATTATGAAAATAGATTACTATTTTGTTTAAAATATTATTAAAATTATCAATTGGAATAGAAATAAAATCTGCGATATTTTTTATTAAATTTGATAACATTGAATATAAATTAACATGCTCATTCCTAATAGAAGATGTGGCAATATTTTCTCCTAAAATTGAGTTGAAATAGTAAATATTTCTATATAAAAATGGAAAATATAAAACAATAAAAAGCAAAATTCCGCAGCCTGCAAAATAAATAAGTTCATTTTTTTTATTTATAATTAAATTAATGGAAAAGTAAATTAAATAAGGAATTAAAAATATAAGTATAGTATATTTTACTAGTGTTCCAATTAATACGGAGCTTAAAAAAAAGAAAATATTAGTTTTATTATTTTCTTTATTTTTTATCAATAAAATTGCAAAATAGACACTACTTAAAAAGAAAAATGCAGCAATTAAATCAGATTGTGTAGTTGTGGCCTGAAAAATTCCCATAGGAAGACTTATCATCATAATTACAGTGAAGAGTTGTCCTTTGTAATCTAAATTCAAGACTTTCATTATTAATGAAGAAGTGCAAAGCACGCCTATGTATGATAAATATTGTATTAAGTTTACAAAGTAGTCATTGCCTGCTAAAATCCTTATTTGAAAAAGTATATATTCAGACATTGGCGGGCTAATAATTTGTCTAATTATATTGGTAGGGTAGGGATAAATATTTTTATTTTGAATCCAATGTTCTACTCTTGGTAAATGGTAGGTCATTGAATCCCAATTATTTGGTGGATTATAAATGCATAGAAATAGAAGCGGAGCTAGAATTAAAATTGAAATAGTTATTAAGTAGACTTTGTATTTAGTTGCAATTTTATTTTCATTTTTTATTTTGCTTATTTTAAAATTATTATTTGCAGATATTTTAATTTGAATAATTAAAAAAATACACCAGCAAATTAAAACATAATTGAATTCTAATTTGTTAAACAATGATAAGGCTTCACATACACCATAGCTGAAAAATGAAATAACAATTAATGATTTTATTAAGCTTTCTCTCGTATTTGTGTAGATCCCAATATTAGATGTTGAATTGACTATATTCAAGATTAATAATAAAAAAGAAAAAATTATTATAATTATTGCCATTGGGATTCAATTATAGAATGTAATATATAGAAATATTTCTTTATGTACCTAAGCTAACAATTTCAAAGCAGCCCCAATAATTGCAACAGCTTCTTCTATTTGTTTTTCATTGATAATTAAAGGGGGTGCGAATCTAATTTTATCTCCGTGCGTTGGCTTTGCTAATAAGCCTAAATCTTTTAAATGCAAACATAAATCCCAACTTGCATCTGGATTAGTATGGTTGATAACAATTGCATTTAATAAACCCTTACCTCTAATGTTGGTAATAAAGGGAGATTTTAAATTTATTAATCCTTGTCTTAATCTTTCTCCCATTTTTTCTGCATTTTCCGCCATCTTTTCCGACTTTAATACTTCCAAAGATTTTATCGCTACCGCACAAGCCAATGGATTTCCTCCATAAGTGGAACCGTGTTCTCCTGGTAATATTTGCATCATAATTTCATTGTCTGCTAATACCGCAGAGATAGGAAGGGTACCGCCACTTAAAGCCTTACCTAAAATTAAAATGTCAGGGCGAACATTTTCATGATCACAGGCCAACATCTTTCCTGTTCTTGCTAATCCTGTTTGAATTTCATCTGCAATAAACAATACATTGTATTGGTCACATAAGACACGAACAGTTTTTAAATAACCATCCTCCGGAATTACTACACCCGCTTCTCCTTGTATGGGCTCTACCATAAATGCCGCCACATTGCCATCCTTAAGCGCCTCTTCTAGCGCTACTAAGTCATTATAAGGAACCAAGCCAAATCCTGGCATATAGGGGCCAAAACCTTTAAAACTACTTGGATCGGTAGAAGAAGAGATGGCCGCTAAAGTGCGTCCCCAAAAATTACCCTCTGCAAAAATAATTTTAGCTTGGTTTTCTGGAATGCCTTTTACATTATAGCCCCATCTCCTAGCTAATTTAATAGCTGTTTCACCACCTTCGACTCCAGTGTTCATGGGAAGTACTTTATCATAACCAAAATACTCTGTGATGTACTTTTCATATTCGCCTAATAAATTATTGTGAAAAGCACGGGAGGTTAAAGTGAGTTTGCTGGCTTGTTTTTGCAAAACTTCAACAATAGCAGGGTGGCAATGGCCTTGGTTCACTGCAGAGTAACCACTTAAAAAATCAAAATATTGTTTACCATCTACATCAAATAAATAAACGCCTTCGCCTCTTTCGAGTACTACTGGAATTGGGTGGTAATTGTGTGCGCCATATTGTTCTTCCAGTGCTAAATATTTAGCAGCATTGGAACTAACCGATGAATTAGTCATGTTTAAAAATTAAATTTTGAAAAGAAAAGCGAACTTGAATCAACTTATAATGAAAGTTGCTGGAAACTAAAAACTGGGAGGTAGTTAAACTACCCCAAGGGATGATTGAGTAAATCTAAGTTTCTATGTAAAAAAGTTCCTTGATTCATAGGGCTAAGTTAGTAATTTTTAGTTCAAATTCCCATATTTTGGACTTACATTCGCTAAAAGAACCACATTGAATCCGCTTGTTTCTATTGTCATATTAAATTACAACGGGGCTAACTATTTAGAACAGTTTTTGCCATCGGTATTGGCTACGCAGTATTCAAACTTTGAAGTAGTGGTCGCAGACAATGCTTCCACTGATGATTCGATTTCTTTATTAAAAAATAAATTTCCTTCCGTTAAAACTATTACCAACCCTACTAATGAAGGTTTTGCTGGTGGTTATAATTGGGCATTGAAAAAAGTGGAGGCGACCTATTATGTGTTATTAAACTCAGATGTTGCAGTGGATCCTAATTGGATTCAACCTATGGTAAATTTATTAGAATCAAATAATTCCATTGGTGCGTGCCAGCCAAAAATATTATCTCACGCATCACCTACTACTTTTGAATATGCAGGTGCTTGTGGTGGCTGGATTGATTTTTTGGGTTATCCATTTTCTAGAGGACGCGTTTTTGATGTTTGTGAAAAAGATGAAAAACAGTATGATGAGGCTGCACCTATTTTTTGGGCAACAGGCGCTTGTATGATGATCCGTTCTAAATTATTTAAAGAGATGAATGGATTTGATGCTGATTTTTTTGCACATCAAGAAGAAATTGATTTGTGTTGGAGAATGCAAATTGCAGGTTATCAAATTTATGCTTGTCCTTCATCAAAAGTATTCCATGTTGGTGCCGGCACTTTACCAAGAGGAGGTCGAAAAGTTTTTCTAAACTTTAGGAATAACCTAATTATGCTTACCAAGAATTTGCCTTTAACAGAATTAGCTTGGAAGCTACCTTTTAGATTTGCTTTAGACGCCATTTCGGCATTTAAGGGCTTATTAAGTGGAGATAGTGACTTTTTTATAGCTATTGCCAAAGCGCATTTAGGATTTATAGGGTATTGTTTTTCTGGCCGTATTAAAAGAACAAAAGGCCCTAAAGCCTTGCAGTCATTGGAGGGCGTTTACAATAGGTCCTTGGTTTTTGAATACTTTATAAAAAACAAGCAATTTTTTAGTAAAATAGTGAGCAAACAAGTTCATTATTAAGAACTTGTTGTTATTTTTGCGTCCGTAAATAAACACTATGTCACAAGATTTACAAGATAATTCAGCTCAAAAAGACATCGCCGCCAATTGGGTGACTTCTTCTAGATTCTTTTTTTATGTATCTATTTTTGCTATTCTAGCATTGGTTTTAGGCAATTGTACCCAATTGTACAATAGTCGCTTCAAAAAACCCAATCCAGAAGTACAAAGTAGCTCTCAGTATAAG
The DNA here is from genome assembly GCA_947462495.1 of Bacteroidota bacterium. Lineage (GTDB taxonomy): Bacteria > Bacteroidota > Bacteroidia > Chitinophagales > Chitinophagaceae > Sediminibacterium. Next base: position 1,259 of record CANHOY010000081.1, on the reverse strand, counting down.
CCTGAGTATAAGTAAGAAAATAATTTTGTTTAAGACCGCTGTTTCGTTATTTTTGCAGTCCTAAAAATAGTTCTTGTACAAGCGAAAGTAGCTCATTTGGTAGAGCACGACCTTGCCAAGGTCGGGGTGGCCGGTTCGAGCCCGGTCTTTCGCTCAAAATCCCGTTCTTCGGAGTGGGATTTTTTTTAAGTCTGAAATCAGACGCCTTGGTGGTGGAACTGGTAGACACGCAGGACTTAAAATCCTGTGGGCCGCAACGCCCGTGCGGGTTCGATTCCCGCCTGAGGCACAAAGCCTCTCACTAAAGTGAGAGGCTTTTTTTATGCGAGCGGCGTTAAGAGCTTGCTCTTGAAAGTAAGCGAGTATAAAAAAAGTCAACTATCCCGAATATCGGGATAGTTGAAAGGCTTTGGGTAAGACCGATTTACGAGGAAGACGGTGAACGAAGTGAACCGTCAGTGCCCAAGTTTGTTTATCTTAGTCCCACTTAATTCTATTTAAAATTAAATCATGTCTCAAGAAAAAATTTCAAAAAACTTTTTAGAATTAGTAGCCATAATGGATCGCTTAAGAGCGGAATGTCCTTGGGATAAAAAACAAACCATACATAGTTTAAGAAGTAATACCATAGAAGAGTTGTATGAATTAACGGATGCTATCATTGAAGAAGATTGGAAAGGCATTAAAGAGGAACTGGGCGATTTGTTATTACATATTTTATTTTACACTAAAATTGCCTCTGAAAAAAACGAGTTTACCTTGGAAGAAGTGATTGAAGGAATTTCAAAAAAATTAATACATAGGCATCCACACATTTATGGGGATGTGAAGGCGGAAACGGAAGAGCAAGTCAAGTTGAATTGGGAACAGCTAAAGCTAAAAGAGGGCAACGGGGAGAAAACTTTATTAAGTGGAGTGCCTAATAGCTTACCTGCCATGGTAAAAGCCCTAAGAATTCAAGAAAAAGTGAAGCAAGTAGGCTTTGAATGGGAGAACAAGGAGCAGGTTTGGGACAAAGTGAATGAGGAGATAGGGGAATTGCAGCATGAAATTGCTCAAAATGACCAGGAGAAAATGGAGGATGAGTTAGGGGATGTCTTTTTTAGCCTAGTGAATTATGCACGATTTTTGAAAATAGACCCTGAGACAGCCTTGGAGAAAACAAATAAGAAGTTTAAACATCGATTTGAGTTGATGGAAGCATACGCAAAGGCAAAGAATTTGGACCTAGCGAAGCTAAGCTTGGTCGAAAAAGAGGC
>CANHOY010000080.1 GCA_947462495.1 Bacteroidota bacterium | reverse complement strand
TAAGTATGGTTATACCCACTGTTATTATTCAAATAAAACTAAAAGGGAAATTAAGTCTTCTTGCATTTGATATAAACGAAACTAAAACCGAATTTAGTTCTTCCCATCGTTCCACTATATTTTATACCGGTATTACTTGTCTTTTATTGATTCCTTTTTTAAAATGGTATTTTAATATACCAGCCTATGTTGGAATGATCATTGGCGTTGGAATCATGGCTTTGATAACAGGGCTTTTATGGAGTATAACTCCTACCAATAAAAAAGAGTTGTTCCCATTAGGGCAGCTATTAAATAAAATTGATATTCAGAGTGGTCTATTTTTCTTTGCTATTTTATTAAGTGTGGCAGCATTGGATGCGGCAAATATTTTACCGTTATTGGCACTTAAGTTAAATAATTCAGTGGGTGATAATTTAAATTTAGTCGCTATTGGAATTGGATTATTTTCGGCGGTAGTGGATAATATTCCTTTAATAGCCGCCTTGCAACATATGTATCCTTTAACTACTTATCCAACAGATCATTATTTCTGGGAATTATTGGCATACACTGCCGGTACTGGTGGGTCCTGTTTACTCATTGGGTCTGCTGCTGGTGTTGCAGTAATGGGCTTGGAGAAAATGGATTTTTTCTGGTATTTAAAAAATATAAGTTGGATAGCCCTTGCTGGTTTTTTCACTGGAGCCATCATATATGTTATTACTTCTTAATTTGTAAAATAATTTTAATACGCTTAGAAAATTTTCTAATGTTCATATTCATTATTATCCTTTCACTTTGCTTTTAATTGTATATTTTTATTAATGCTAAAGAGATATCTTGTATTTCTGTTTTTATTAATTTCATTGTTAGCCACTACACAACCCATAACAAAAAAGATACAAGATAAAATAGATCAAATAGGATTACATGGGGTAGATGTAATAGCTAGTGAAAAAAATGTAAAATTGCTAGTTGCATTTTGTGACACGAGTACGGACAATTTAATTTTTCCTAATTATTACCTTGAAAACTTATTGTCATTACAATATCAATTCGCTCAAAAAAATAATTTAGAGGAGTATCAATTAAAGCTTGCTTATCCACTGGCTTCTATTTATCATGATCAGTCTAAATTTTTAAAAGAGCTGCCTGTTTTAATATATTTACAATCCAATTTAACCAAGTTAAGTAGCCTTACTCAAAAATATGTTTTAGTAAAGTTGGAGCAAGCCTATAGGGCTATGAATGAACTTGGAAGCGCAATTGAAATTAGAAAATTAAGATTAAATAGAGGGGAGGTTAATACCGTTTGGGAAATATATAGAGATTGTGAATTGTACAATGATGCCATTTATGACTTTAGAATCAATCAGCCCTTGCCTAAAAAATATAATATTATTGGGTTAAACTATTACTCCTTTTTTGGCGACTTGTTTTTTGACAATAATGAAATAGATAGTGCCATCAAATATTATGAAATTGGATTAAAAAATGCAAATGAAATTTTAGCTCGCCTACCAATTGCCTATTCCGTTGATAGAGTGGATGCTACCTTTTGGGTAGGTAATTTAACAGGTAGTTTAGGAAAATGCAATATGGCCAAAGGGAATTTTGCTAAAGCCATTCAGCCCCTTTTATTTGATTTGGCATCCAACGAAAAAAGCCCCGAAAACAAAACGTATAGCTGGCTTTTACTTTCCGAATGTTATTTGGAAGGAAATAATTTAGCAAAATCTAAATTGTATTACGATAGTGCTAAATACAATATGGCTGGGAAGTCCAATAAAAGGGATCTGGTTAAATTTTACAAGTTATCAACTAAATATTATAGAAAAATACAAAAAAATGACTCTGCTTTATTATTTAGTCAGAAGTATATTGAATATATGGATCTATTGCATGCCAATGTTCAAAAAAACCAAGTGCTATTAAGCATTGGGAAATTAGAAATTAAAAAAAATAGAGCCGATTTAGAAGCTACTAAAAAATCACTAATTATTGAAAAAAGTAGTTCGATGTATCAAAAAAACTACCTACTTCTTTCTTTTTTCTTTTTATTTGCCACTATTATATTGGTTGTTTTATTGTATCAAAATAATATTACAAAGACTAGAAGTAATAAAAAGATTGCACTAGAGGTGGAGCGCAATGACTTACTATTAAAAGAGCTCCACCATCGCGTAAAAAATAATTTACAAGTAATGTATAGCTTATTGAATATGCAAAAAAGGAGAAATGATAATGAAACTACCAGAGCTTTAATTACTTCAGTTCAAAATAGAATTCAGACCATGGCATTAGTACATCAAAATTTATATACTACTGAAAATTTCGAATTGGTGGAGATAAGTTCTTATGTATATACTTTGGTAAATCATTTGAAAATGATTTACCAAATAGAGGGCAAGAATGTGGATATTCATTTTAAAATAGACCCCAATTTAAAATTACCTATAGACCAAATTATTTCTTTAGGTTTAATTGTCAATGAAGTGGTATCTAATTCATTTAAATATGCCTATTCAAATAGGCGATATGGAATTTTGATGGTTAACATAAAGAAGGTTGAAGGCACCTATTTTATTGAAATTAAAGACGACGGACCAGGAATAGATATCTCTAAAATTGATTTATCAAATTTAGGACTCAAGCTTATAAATCTTATGAGCCAACAATTAAAAGCGGAGCACAACTATACCAATAATGTTAAAGGGGTAGCTCATTATTTCAAATTTAGACAAGATCATTTAAATCCGGCTTAAAAATTACCAATCCAATCCAGGCTGTGTAATTTTGAAATTTTCTTTCTCCTTTGCTTTATCTACCATTACTTTAACATCATTCAATAGTTTTTTTGCATCATAAACTACTCCATCTTTAATGGTGTATTTTACGCCTCCCATTCTTGAAGCAGTACCATCTTCGTTAAGATGAATAGCACCAGTGCCATATAATACTTGTAAATTTTTTAAAGGGTTGGCGTCAACAATAATAATATCAGCTAATTTCCCTTGTTCAACAGTACCTAAGTCTTTTTCCATACCTAAAGCTTGTGCTGAATATAAAGTAGCTGAACGAATTACTTCTAATGGATGAAAGCCAGCTTCTCTCAATAACTCTAGCTCTCTAATAAATCCAAATCCATAAGTTTGATAAATAAAACCATTATCAGAACCAGCCGTTACACGGCCCCCTCTGTTTTTATATTCATTAATAAATGCCATCCATAATTTATAATTATTTTTCCATTCCACTTCTTGCTCTGTTCCCCAATCAAACCAATATGAACCATGTGAGTTTCTACTGGGCGCATAAAATTTCCAAAGTGAAGGCAAGGTGTATTTTTCATGCCATTCTGCTCTTCTTGCTCTTTGTAAATCTCTATTGGCTTCATAAATATTAAAGGTAGGGTCTAGTGTAAAATCTAAAGCTAGTAACTCATTCATTACCTTATTCCACTTTTCTGAATTAGGAACAGCGGCTTGTTTCCATAACTTACCTGCATTTTCAAATCTACTTTGTTCATTGGTATAATTGTAATCTAATGGAAAATCTTGTACTGTCTTATTTTCAAATAAAGCCTCTGGTAATCCATACCAATGCTCCATACTGGTCATGCCTGCTCTTGCAGAATTTAATACATTCCATCTAGCCACATCCGTTTGTGAATGATGACAACAGGATCTTAATCCAATTCTTTTATTTTCTCTAATAGCTGCATCCATTACTTCAGGAGAGGCGCCAAAAAATTTAATTCCATCTGCGCCATTCTTTGCATTTTCATTTACCCAATCCCTTGCATCTTGTGCAGTTACAATTGGTTTTTTACTGCCTTGTCCAAATCCGGTGTAGGCATAAATACGGGGTGCAACAATTTTATTTTCAGCACTTCTTCTTTTCTCACTTAATACCCAATCAAGGCCATTTCCAGTAGCAACATCACGAACTGTGGTAATGCCATGTGCCATCCATAATTTATAAACATATTCAGCTGGGGTACCTTGCTCTTTTCCTCCGATATGGGTATGCATATCAATTAATCCAGGTAGAGCAAACATACCGTTAGCATCAATTTCTTTTCCGTTTTTTGCTAAAACAGGTCTACGTTCTGGTTGAATAGGCATGCCTTCATTGGCTACTATTGCAATCTTTACTATTCTATTGTTTTCTATAACAATATCCACTGGACCTACCGCAGGTGATCCGGTTCCATTGATTAAGGTAACTCCTCTTATAATTAATTGTGTATAGGGTCCTCCTCCTTCATTGCGATCCGGTGCGGGTGGTATTTGCGCATTAGCAGTTTGTAATATTAATGAGAGCACCAATAATTGAATGGAGCGAATAAGTAGTTTCATACTATTTAATTTTAGTACCTAAACTTACGTAATATTCTTAAAATAATTAAACTTGTCTGTTGGGGTAAGCTTTCAAGGCTTGTTCGAGGCAATCCATGGCTTCATGGATAGCAGTTTCATTAAGTACATAGGCTAATCTCACTTCATTGGTACCTAATCCTGGAGTAGTATAGAATCCACTACCAGGTGCTAACATTACGGTGGCATTTTTATACCTAAAATTGGTTAATAGCCATTGACAAAAAGTGTCTGTATTGTCTACTGGAAGTTTGGCCATCACATAAAAAGCGCCACTTGGTGCTGGGCAAAAAACACCTTCCATTTTTGATAATCTATTGATAAGCACCTCTCTTCTATTTTTGTATTCTGCTCTGGTTTCATCAAAATAGGAAGTGGGTAAACTTAATGCCGCTTCGGCAGCAATTTGCTCTAAGGTGGGTGGGCTTAATCGGGCTTGTGAAAATTTCATAACCGCTTCTATCACTGATTTATTTTTTGTAACCAAAGCGCCAATTCTTGCACCACAAGCAGAATATTTTTTACTAAAAGTATCAATCATGATTACTCTGTCTTCAACACCTGTTAAGGTAAGTGTACTTTTAACTTTTCCTTCGTAACTAAATTCAGTATAGGCTTCATCAGAAAATAAATACAAATCTTTTTCTTTTATTAAATCTCGAATTTGTAATAATTCCGATTCACTGTACACATAACCTGTTGGATTATTAGGGTTGCAAATAAAAATCCCTTTTGTTCGATGAGTAATTTTTTCTTTAAAAGAGGCTATGGGTGGCAAGGCAAAACCACTTTCAATACTTGATGTGATAGGAATAATTTTTATGCCAGCTGCCATAGCAAAGCCAATATAGTTGGCATAAAAAGGTTCTGGTACAATAATTTCATCGCCTGCATCTAGGCAAGCCATAAAGGCAAATAAAATACCTTCACTTCCTCCAATGGTTATTAAAATATCTTCATAGCTAACGTCGATCCCTTTTGTAACATAATAAGTAGCTAGTTTTTTTCTAAAACTTAAGATACCTGCACTGTCTGTATATTCTAATACTTTTAAATCGGCATGCTTCACCGCCTCCATCATAATACTTGGAGTTTCAATATCAGGCTGTCCAATATTTAAATGGTAAACTTTAACGCCCTCTTTTTTTGCCGCATCTGCAAAAGCGGCTAGCTTTCTAATAGGAGAGGAGGGCATTTGTGCGCCTCTTTGGCTAATTGTTATCATTTCAGCAAAGATAGGTAAGCACTGCATCATAAAAAAACATCAGAAATAATCGTAACGTTTTTTATTAATAAGCATAATGGCTTAATAACAATCGGTAGTTAATAGGAATAACTAATGATTATACAATTAAATTTTCTAGTTGGTTATTTTATAAAATAACTTCTCCTTCAATCAATAATTCAGTTACTTGTTTTTCTCCTGCAAATTTTACAGTGACACGTTTTTTAAATACCCCACTAAATGGAGCGGTATAGGTAACTTTAATTTTGCCTTTTTGACCTTTTAAAACAGGATTTTGATTGTATTCGGGTTGGGTACAGCCACATTCGGCATTAGCGAATTCAATTACTGCTGGTTTTGCACCCGTATTATCAAAATTAAAAATGACTGACTTGTGTATACCTTTTTTTATTTTACCAAAATTATGGCCTGTTTTATCAAAGTGGATTACTGACTGTGCCCAAGTAGTTCCGGCCATTAGTAAGCAAAAAACCAAAGTTTGTATTTTCATGATTGTAAATTTAATTATTGATTAATAGGAGTTGGGCTTTTTATTGCAGGTCCGGATGGCGCACTGTTGGCAATGGCTACTCCTTCCCCAGTAAATTTAGTTTGCTTTTGTAACCCACCAGAAAATTCTATATCTGTATACCTGCTAAACACACCCATGGCAGTTCCGTTAAAGGTAATTTGTACCTGTGCATTTTGTCCAGGTGCCATTTTTTGATTGGCTTTGAAATTTGGGGTAGTACAGCCACAGCCAGGTCGAACATTAATTAAGGTGACAGTATCTTTGCTAATATTGGTAATTTCTATGCTATAAGTAGCAGGTTTTCCAAAGCTTATTTTACCAAAATCATATTGGTCGTTTTTAAACTTTAGCAGATCATCCACTTTAGCCTGGCCTTTGGTTTGCTTAAATGCTAAAGTCAAGGCTAAAAGGGCGATTATAGTGGTAAATTTTTTCATACTTTTTTATGATTCATAGCACAAAATGCTATTGAAATACGATAACGAAATTATTGAAAAATTGGTAAAAAGGGGTTTTTACTTATTTCTTTACTTTTTATGAATTTTGACCCCTATTTTTGTCAAATGGAATCCACCCTCGACCTTGTTGCTAACCAAGATATGCTCTCTTTTGAGGCATTTCGGAATTCCGTTATTGCCGACTATCGTTTGGCTTTATTGAGTAGGGAAGTAAGTTTACTAGGCAGAAGAGAAGTTTTAACAGGCAAAGCAAAATTTGGCATTTTTGGAGATGGGAAGGAAGTGGCTCAAATAGCATTGGCCAAATTTTTTCAAAAAGGAGATTTTAGAAGTGGTTATTATAGAGACCAAACTTTTATGTTTGCTTTAGGCGTAGCTAATGTTGAAGATTATTTTTCACAATTGTATTCGGACGTATACAATGATCCTTATAGTGGTGGGAAAAATATGAATGCTCATTTTGCTACTGAATTTGTAAATAAGCAAGGCGCATGGAGCGATTTAGTCAATAGTTTTAATATTTCTGCAGACATTGCACCCACCGCAGGTCAAATGGTGCGCGGCTTAGGCTTGGCTTTTGCTTCTAATTGTTTTAGAAGTTCTAAACACAAAGCTCAATTTTCTAATTTAAGTGATAATGGCAATGAGGTTTGTTTTTGTACCATTGGAGATGCGAGTACTTCCGAAGGACATTTCTGGGAAGTTGTTAATGCAGCGGGT
>CANHOY010000079.1 GCA_947462495.1 Bacteroidota bacterium | reverse complement strand
CTTTGCCAAAGCCAAACCATGGTCACGGTATCCGGTAATAAAGGGGTCTTCTTGATTGGTAGCAGTCATACATCCAGCCGCAATGGCTTCTTGTCCAACATAAGCATGATAAAATCCACGGATTTTACCAGCCATTTTATACATTTCCTCCGATTTTAATTCAAATTGGCGGATTAACTGCATTAGCTCGTACCAATAGAGATAGGTTTCTTTAGAAAATTTTTGGGCCACAGTCCTTTTAATTTTGAGGAGCAAATATACTGATTTCTATATTAAAATAAGCCTAAAAAACAGGGTCTTATGCTTCTTTTAAAAATGGATATTGGTAGTCTGTTGGGGGGTTAAAGGTCTCCTTTATCGTCCTAGCACTTAGCCATCTATATAAATTCAACATACTTCCCGCTTTATCATTGGTTCCAGAACCTCGGGCACCCCCAAAAGGCTGTTGACCTACAACAGCTCCAGTTGGTTTATCATTGATATAAAAGTTACCAGCAGCATGTCTTAATTTGACCGTAGCTAGTTCTATGGCTTTTCTGTCCTGAGCAATAATAGCACCAGTAAGTGCATATTTGGAAGTGCTGTCGAGCATTTTTAAAGTGGCTTCAAATTCAGCAGCGGGGTAGGTATAAATAGTAAGCACCGGGCCAAATATTTCTTCACACATGGTGGTATATTTAGGATCGGTGGTTTCGATAACGGTAGGCTCAATAAAATAACCATCCTTTTTACTATAATTTCCACCTATCAAAATTTTTGCTTTTTTATCTTTCTTTACTTGATTAATATAATTAACAATATTGTCAAAAGATTTTTCATCAATCACTGCATTAATAAAATTGGAAAAATTCTCTACCGTGCCCATCTTCATAGTCTTCATTGCTTTAGCCAATTTCTCTTTTATCGCTGGCGCAATATTACTTGGCAAATACGCACGAGAGGCTGCAGAACATTTTTGACCTTGGTATTCAAAAGCACCACGAGCCAATGCCGTTACCACCGTATCCACATCTGCTGACTCATGTACCATCACAAAATCTTTTCCTCCTGTTTCACCCACAATTCTTGGATATGATTTGTACTTTGAAATATTTTCACCAATTTGTTTCCACATAAAATTAAATACGCCTGTAGAACCTGTAAAATGAACACCTGCAAAATCAGGATGTGCAAAGCAAGTAGCACCAATAGTAGGGCCATCTACATAAACAATATTAATTACTCCATCAGGTAATCCCGCTTCTTTTAAAATGCGCATAAATAATTGAGCAGAATAAATTTGGGTATTGGCTGGCTTCCATACTACTACATTGCCACACATGGCTGCAGAAGCGGGTAAATTTCCGCCAATAGCTGTAAAGTTAAATGGGGTGATGGCTAATACGAATCCTTCTAGTCCACGATATTCCATTCTGTTATGAATGCCTGCAGAGGAAAGGGGTTGTTGTTGATAAATTTCACTTAAGAAATGAACATTGAATCTTAAAAAATCTATGAGTTCACAGGCTGCATCTATTTCTGCTTGGAAAGCATTTTTACTTTGTCCAAGCATGGTGGAGGCATTCATTTCGAATCTATATTTAGTTGCTAATAAATCGGCAGCTTTTAAAAATATATGCGCTCTTGCTTCCCAATTCATATTAGCCCAAGCGTTTCTTACTTTTAAAGCTGAGGCAATGGCTAAATTCACTTCCTTTTTGGTACCAACATGAAAATGACCTAGTGTATGTTTTATTTCGTGTGGAGGATGAATGGCATGTTTAACACCAGTTCTTACTTCCTGACCATTAATCACCATAGGAATATCTAAAGATTTTTTCTTTAAGTTGGTAAGGGCTTGTTTTAAGGCCAATTTTTCTGCTGAACCTGGCGCATAGCTTAAAACTGGTTCATTAATTGGAGTAGGGTAATTAAATGTTCCGAATTGCATAATGTTAAATATTAGATTACAAAAATAAGCATTAAATGAACACGCGTTAGGAAGTTCTGTATTTTGATAAAACTTTGTCTAATTTTAGGATATAAACCATTTAAAATGCGGTACGTCCTTGTGGATATAGCAGATAGGGGTAATTTTTACCCTTTTAGTTTAACGCAATCTTTAGCCAACATAAGAGTAGGTATTTATACAATTCAAGAAAGATGGGAACAAGCGCTAAAAGAAACTTGTAGTGTTTATACAGCCCCTTATTTACAAGTTTTATTGGAAGACAATGATTTTTTAAAAAACGAGGAATCACTCTATTTTATAAATATTACTTGTATTCCAAATGAGGATCTTATTGCTCATATCAACGCACTAAAAGAGGGTGAAAAATTAATGAGTGCTACTGGAAAATGGATTGCCACAAAGTCGAAGGATCGGTCTTTTCAGAAAATTTTATTGGCTTCTTTGCCACCAATTACTTATCAAGAAGTGGATTTCGTTCAAGATCAAATTCAATTACTTTCCTTGCATACCAAGTGGATAGAAAGAGACCTCCATTGGGTGAAAGCAAAAAGAAAAAGTCAACCAATCGATAGTAGTAATAAAGTAGTACATCCTGAAAACATATTTATTGAAGAGGGAGCCACCGTTTTATGTTCTAATTTAAATGCAAGTGTTGGGCCTATTTATATTGGGAAAGATGCCATTGTAATGGAAGGAACTTCTATCAGAGGCCCTTTTGTTCTAGGTCAAAAAGGGGTCGTTAAAATGAACGCAAGTATTTATGGAGCTACCACCATTGGGCCTTATTGTTTAGCAGGTGGTGAAATTAAAAACTCGGTACTCATGGGGTTTTCGAACAAAGGGCATGAAGGTTATTTAGGAGACAGCATAATTGGTTATTGGTGTAATATTGGAGCAGGTACTTGCAATAGCAATCTTAAAAATACAGCAGGAATCATACAAATGTGGAATGAATTTAAACAAGAATGGGAGGAAGTAGGACATAAGATGGGTATGCTCATGGGTGATTATAGCCGATTTGCCATTCAATCTAGTATCAATACTGGTTCCTATATTGGTGTAAGCGCTAATATATTTGGAAATGGATTATTGCCTAAGCATTTGCCTAATTTTACTTGGGGTATTCTCCCAGGTTATCAATACGAAAAAGTCATCAGTGATTTAAACAATTGGAAGAAATTAAAAGGTTTTACTGTTACAGAGGCCGAAAAGCTTGTTTTAAAGCACTTGTATAAGGAAATAACCCATTCCTAATGGGGGAAACAGTTCCCAAATTTGGGGTTTTTAGCCATAAAATTTGATTACCTTTGCAGCGCTAAAATAATAGCCATTATTTCAACCATTTTTGAATATTTATGAGAAAACAAATCGCAGCGGCCAACTGGAAAATGAACTTAACTAGTGTTGAAGCTAGTCAATTACTCAACGAATTATTAGCGACCCCACATAGTTTACAAGCACATCAAGAAGCTATTTTTGCCGTACCAGCTATTTATATTCCTTTGGCTGTAGAAAAATTAGCAAATCAATCCAATGTATTTGTAGCAGCTCAAAACTGTCATCAAAAATCAACTGGTGCGTATACTGGTGAAATTAGTGCCCCAATGTTGGCTTCTGTAGGAGTCAAACATATTGTATTAGGCCACTCTGAACGTCGTGAATATTTTGCAGAATCAGATGCTTTATTAGCAGAAAAATTAAATGCTGTATTAGCCATTGATAGTACCCCCATTTTTTGTTGTGGTGAACCATTAGCCATTAGAGAAGCGGGTACCCAAAATGTATTTGTAGAAGCCCAATTAAAAAATGGGTTGTTTCATTTAACTGCAGCACAAATTGTTAAAGTAGTAATAGCTTATGAGCCCATTTGGGCTATTGGTACTGGAAAAACAGCAAGTAGTGAGCAAGCTCAAGAAATACACGCATATATTAGAAGTGTTTTAGCTACTCAATACGGAGAAGCCATTGCGCAAGAAATATCTATACTTTATGGCGGAAGTGTTAAAGCTTCTAATGCTAAAGAATTATTTTCACAACCTGATGTGGATGGAGGTTTAGTAGGAGGTGCGTCCTTAATCGCCACTGAATTTGCAGCCATTATCAATGCACTTAAATAGATTTTAAAAGACTACTTTCACTTACATGAAGAATATTAGAAATTTTTGTATCATCGCTCATATTGATCACGGTAAAAGTACTTTGGCTGATCGTTTATTAGAACATACTAAAACGATTACCGAACGCGAGATGATGAATCAGGTGTTGGATGATATGGATTTAGAAAGAGAGAAAGGAATTACCATTAAGAGTCATGCGATTCAAATTAATTATGTACACAAAGGAATTACCTACACTTATAATTTAATTGATACGCCCGGTCACGTTGACTTTAGTTATGAAGTAAGTAGGGCGTTAGCTGCATGTGAAGGTGCGTTATTATTAGTAGATGCCTCTCAAGGGATACAAGCACAAACCATTAGCAATTTATATTTGGCATTGGAAAATAATTTAGAAATTATACCAGTGATTAATAAAATTGACATGGATGGGGCTAAAATTCCAGAAGTTACCGATCAAATTATTGAGTTAATAGGATGTAAACAAGAAGATATATTGTTAGCTAGTGGCCGTTCGGGTATTGGTATTGAAGAAATACTACAAGCCATTTGTGAACGCATTCCAGCACCAGTAGGTGATCCAGAAGCCCCTTTGCAAGCATTGATTTTTGATAGTGTATTTAATAGCTTCCGTGGAATTATTGTTTACTACCGAATTATGAATGGCGTTTTAAAGAAAAATGACAAAATTCGTTTTGTAGCATCTGGTAGGGATTACAATGCAGATGAAGTGGGTGTTTTAAAATTAGCCATGACCCCCAAGGCAGAAGTGAGAGCAGGTGATGTGGGTTATATTATAACAGGAATTAAAATTGCTAAAGAAGTAAAAGTAGGAGATACTATTACGCTTGCTAATAATCCAGGTCCTATGATTAATGGTTTTGAAGAAGTTAAACCAATGGTATTTGCTGGTATTTATCCAGTGAATACAGATGAGTTTGAAGAGCTAAGAGATTGTATGGAAAAATTACAATTGAATGATGCTTCTTTAACTTTTGAATTGGAAACCTCACAAGCATTAGGATTTGGTTTTAGATGTGGATTTTTAGGATTGCTTCATATGGAGATTATCCAAGAACGTTTAGAAAGAGAATTCAATCAAACAGTAATTACCACAGTTCCTAACGTAAGTTTTATAGCTTATACCACTAGGGGTGAAAAAATTATTGTGAACAATCCTTCAGAAATGCCCGATCCTGTAAAAATTGAGCATATTGAAGAACCTTATATTCGCGCACAAATTATTACTTCGCCAGATTATATAGGAAATATTATTACGCTTTGTTTAAGTAAGAGAGGTATTTTGATGAATCAAAGTTATTTAACGCCTACCAGGGTTGAATTGATTTTTGAAATGCCAATGACAGAAATTGTATTTGATTTTTATGATAAGTTAAAAAGTCAAACTAGGGGGTATGCTTCCTTTGATTATAGTCAAATAGGTTTTAGAGATGCCGATATTGTAAAGATGGATATTTTATTGAATAGTGATAAAGTAGATGCCCTAAGTGCATTAATTCATAGAGGGAAAGCTTCTGATTTTGGCCGCAGACTTTGTGAGAAACTAAAAGAGTTATTGACCAAGCAACAATTCCAAATTGCCATTCAAGCCGCCATTGGTGCTAAAGTAGTAGCCCGTGAAAATATAAGTGCCATGCGCAAGGATGTAACTGCCAAATGTTATGGTGGCGATATTAGCCGTAAGCGTAAATTATTAGAGAAGCAAAAAGAAGGTAAAAAGAGAATGCGACAAATAGGCAATGTGGAAATTCCACAAGAAGCTTTCTTAGCGGTACTTAAATTAGATTAGTCAAATTATTTTTTTCAAATTATTATATAAGCGTCTCCAACAAACTGAGGCGCTTTTTTATTTGCAAAATACTTTATAACACTTATTGAATCGCTTCTGCAAATTCTAATAAGTGATTAAACCTAAAATCAATCAAAGGATTAGGGAATGTAGTTTCAGGGTGTGTGGTGGCTAAAAATACAGTATATAACCCTGCATTACGTCCAAATTCCATATCACTGGTTCTATTACCTACCATGATAGATTTTTCAAATTGAATACTTGGGAAGAGCTCCTTTGCTTGAAAAGCCATACCCGGCTGTGGTTTTCGATTTTTAGAATCATCTTCTAGATCGGTACAATAAAAAATATGGTCAATTCTGCCACCCACTTTATTTATTTCAATCACCATATGTTCATGAATATCAGATAAGTCAGTTTCTGACATTAATCCTTTGCTCACGCCCTTTTGATTAGTAGTAATGACAATGGTAGAGAATTTATTAGCCAATAAGGGGAGCGCTTTTAAACTTTCTTTGTAAAATTTAAATTCCGACCAGCTTTTCACATAATCGTTGCGTTGTTCAAAATTGATTACTCCATCTCTATCCAGAAATAAAGTCCAATGGGCATCTATATTTTTAAAATCAAACATGAAATTAATTTTCAATTAAAGTAATTCAATTTGTGCTTTCGCAAAATCTTCAGGAATACCGATATCAATAAAATAAGCTTCCTGTATATTTCCATAAAACTTTCCTTCCGAAGCATGTTTTTCTAAATAATCTTTCTCCAAAGAAAATTGATTAGGTAAAGCTTTGGCTAAAAAAGAAGCTATATTGATAGCATACACACCGCCATTGATGAAGCCTGTTTCCATAAATTTTTTTTCTTCAAAAGAAGCAATGGTGGCATTATCATTTATTTCTACTGAACCATACCGTTCAAATTGATGCATAGGCTTAAGCGCCAAAGTGCAATCGGAATTATTCTGTAGATGAAATTGCATCAATTGATTTAAGTTAGCTTTATATAAACTATCTCCATTTAAAGCGATAATATCTTTGGAACTGGCTTCATTGGCCGCTAATTTAATAGCGCCTCCAGTGCCTAAAGGTTCGTCTTCAATAACAATACTATAATTATTATTAGGAAGTTTTTTATTTAAAAAATGAATGAATTCATCTGATTTATACCCTAAGGCAAATATAAATTTGGTAATCCCTTCAGTAGTTAGATGATCGATTAAATAGGAGAGGAAAGGAATCCCATTAATAGGTGCCATACACTTAGGCAAATCTGGTACCACCGACCTTAATCTGGTACCTAAGCCACCTGCTAATACAATGGCTTCCATTACCCAAATATATTTTTTTCGACCAATTCGCAAATAATGTGTCCAATAAGAATATGACTTTCTTGAATTCTTGGGGTATCGTTAGAAGGTACATTTAAAAGTAAATCACTTAGTTCTTTCATTTTTCCTCCACCAGCTCCAGTAAATCCTATGGTACTTACTTTTAACTCTTTACATTTTTCAAATGCCTT
>CANHOY010000078.1 GCA_947462495.1 Bacteroidota bacterium | reverse complement strand
TGTGCGCTATTAGACTTAATAAGGTGAATAAGTTTTGTGTATTTTGCCTTATTTTTACTACCAGCATTAGGGTTGATAATGAAATGGAACATAATTCAAAATTACTTTAAAATGATGAATTATGTTTAGTTAAAGTTGAGCCGATTGCCTTAATAAGATTGTATGCTTTTATACCTAACCATATTGGGGTTCTTAATAACTTTTTTGATCTTAATAAATTTAAGATCATCCAACAAGGCAAATTTATATTTATTCTTTTTTTTATTAATTAACAATATCTATTCTTTATCTCATTATGCAGCATTGAATTCTGGTAATAAATATTTTGCTGCTTTTATGTTAGTTCATTTTACTCCTTTTTATTTATTACTAGGGCCACTTTTTTATTTTTATATAAGAGGGTTAGTCTATGATGATTTCGCTTTAACTAAGAAAGACTTTATTCATTTTATACCTGCTATTTTAATTCTAATAAATATTAGTCCCTATATTATTAAAGGGATAGATCAAAAATTATTTTTTGCAACTGAAGTAATAAAAGATCCTGTTAATATATTTAAAAATAATTTTTTATTTCTTACACCAACTGCAAGTTTTATTTCTAGACCCATTTTTGCTATTTCCTATGTAATTCTTTCGGCTCATTTAATTTTTAGAAAAAAGTTACATGAAAATTTTAATGACATACAATCAAAGCTTATTTACCGTTGGTTAATTTCGCTGCTTGCAATTACTTTATTTCTTTATTTTACTTTTTTAATATTTTCTATTATTGGTTACGTTACAAGAAATACAAATGAAACCCAAATTAGAAGTGAATTTGTATTATCTATAACTGCCATAGGATTACTTTTATTAAATTTTTCTTTATTATTCTTTCCTAATATATTATATGGATTACCTCAGTTGGATTACACTATAATTAAGCCTAAACAAAAAGTAGAGATGTTAACTGAAGCCGTTAAAAAGGAAGCAAAGAGTTTTGAAATTTCTGAGGATAAATTAAACCTGCTTAAATCTAAGATTGATGCGTATTTGCTCACCTTACCCTATATTAATCTTAATTTTACGCTATCGGTGATGTCCGCAGATACTGATATCCCTGCGCATCACTTATCCTACTATTTAAATGAACACTTGCAAATTAATTTTAATACCTGGAAGAATGAATTAAGAATTAACCATGTAATTAATTTAATCGAAAGTGGGTCCTATGAATCATTGACATTAGATGCCTTATCTAAGCAATCGGGCTTCGGATCAAGAAGTAGTTTCATCAACGCCTTCAAGATAAAAACTGGTCAGACCCCTTCGGAATATCTACAAAATTTATAATATAAGCTGTTGATTTCTCCAAAAATGGATGGCTTTGTTTTAGTTTACGAAAACAAGACAATGTTTAATTTTTAGTTTTAAGCCTAATAATACGACTTTGTAGACATTTAAGAAACCCAGACAATGTTCTAGTTATAGATTTAAGTCTACTGATGTTCTAAGACTAATTTGCGCCCCGCTCCAAAAAAGAGCGGGATTTTTTTTTGCAAAATTTTCCAAAATATATATCTAATCGAATTTAGTTGAATATGAATAAATTAAAACACTTGTTAGTTTTTTGCTGCATTATTGGTGCTGTTCAGCTACAAGCACAGCAGAAAACAAGTTTAAAAAAACAAAGTACAAAATCCTTGGATAGCATTTATTTATTTAATCCATTTAGGGATAAGGTTCAAGCGATTAAATCTGGTATAAAAAAAGAACTAGGTAAATTGTTTATTGATTTTAAAGACAATAATGTTTATTTATTATCTGGGATGAGTTTTTCTAAGCAATTTATTAATGCAGGAGGGTATAACTCTAGTTTTAATTATGATTTAGCGAATAGTAAATCTGCTTTTAAGCCTGGTTATTATGCTGGCTTTAGAGTGGATGGAAAATTTAAAGAAAAACACCTCTATTCTTTTGCCTTTAGTTTAGATAAGATTGCAACTGGCACAGACTATGCTAGTTCAACAAGTTTACAACCTTTTATAGGTAATTTTTCTAGGTTCAAGGCCGATGATCAATTTTTAAATTTTAGCATAGCGGCACATTATAGAAAACTACTTCCCTATCAACCAAATGATAGGACCCTCTTTTATATAGTAGCTGGCCCTGCTTTAGATACTCGCCTTTCTGGTCAAAGTGCAGACAATTTAGTAAATAATAATTACCGTCGATTCTTATTAAGAGCGGATATAGGTATTGAATATGAAAATAAATCTTTTTACACCTTATTTATACACTATAAACAAGGGGTGACTTCATTTACAAAATCACCAGTTGCTACCCATCTTAATTCACTTGAAATAGGTTTATTAATGAAAGCAAGTGATTTATTCTAAAATCTAATACAATGAAAAAATATATAATTCTTATTTGTACTTCTATATTTCTTTTAACCTCTTGTAATAAAGATACTACAGGTGCTGAAATTAGTTTAGCCTATCAAATGATATCAGATAAAATTTGGTATTTAGACTATAACCAAACCATTTCTTCAAAAGGGACATCCACAAAAACTTATATCGGACAATCAACTTATTTTGTAAAATTCTTAAAAAATTTCACTACCGTAGATTCCGATGGCATTAATGGAACCTATACTGTTGTGAAAGTGAATGGAAAACTACAAATTCAAGTGCTAGCCAAAACAGCTGGCGCTAATTCCTTGGAGTATATCTATGACATTGAAACTTTAGGAGCAAATAATATGATTTTATACTATGTAAGTTCTGGAAGCACTATTAAATTTTTCTACAGCACTAGTCATTAAAATGAGAAAACCTTATATTTTATTAATTATTGTGTTATTGCTTTGTACCACTGCTCAAGCTCAAATTGTTATGAGTAGCATTGGTAGGATGGGTTCCGCATCTGGTACAGTTAGTGCTTTAAACTTTAAAAGTTCTTCAAACTGTATTGATGTGCAATCGGGTGTGGCTGTGTTAAACGGAATTCGAGGTAATGGTGAGTTTGCTTTTAGTTGCGAGGTAGCAATGAATTTTAATAGTTTAGGTATTAAATTATTCCCCAATCCAGTCAATAGCAATACAAGAGTAAAATTTATCAATGCGCCTCCTTTGATTGAAGAATTTACCTTAAATGTATATACTGCAGAGGGTCAATTTATCAGTTCCAAAAAAGAATCTGGCTATAATTTATTTCAAGGTATTACCATGGACTTAGGTTCCCTCACATCCGGTATTTATATATTAAAAATAGAATCTACTCAATATGTAGATGCCATTAAATTTATTAAAGCGAATTAGACTAATAGAAATCTTATGAACAACCCCTTATTAACTAAAACCCTTATTGGAATTTTGCTATTAATTAGCAATGTATTTTCCAATAAATTGTTTGCACAAACACAAGGCACTGGTATCTTTTTTCAGGCTGTGGCTAGAGACAACTTTTCTAATCCTGCTAAGGATAGAAAAATTTATATTCAATCAACTATTATTCAAAGTACAGAAAATGGTACTAAAGTATTGATTGAAGAGCATCAATCACAAACAGATCCAACAGGTGTTTTTAGTATAAGTATAGGTCAAGGAACTCGAAAAGGAGGTACAGCAGCCAATTTAGCTTCCATTGAATGGGCAAAAGGACCTTACTATTTAAATTTAAAAATAGCTATACAGCCTATAGCGCCAGTGACTAATTGGGATTATACCAAAGAATTGATTGATTTAGGGACGACTACTTTTGGAACGGTTCCTTATGCACTATATTCTGCAAGTTCAGGTGCTTTAGATAGTAAATTAAGTATTGGAGATACTTCTAAGATGTTAGCTATTTATGCAAAAGCACAAACTGTAAATTCATTAGCTTCTCAAGTGGTTACAAAATTATCTGCAACGGATACTGCAACGATGTTGGCGCCCTATGCTAAAATGGTAAAAGCAATGGTTGCATCAAATATTACTTCTTTAACCGCAGCTGCTATTAATGAAGGACTTAATGCAAAAGTTAATATTGCAGACAGTGGAGAAGTATATGTAACTCCACAACAATTAAAAGGAGTAAAATTTGATACCACAAGTTTGATTGCAAAAGTTGATACAAAAGTAAATATTGCAGATAGTATTACTCAGTATGTTACTCCAACTCAATTGGCTTCAAAAACTTTTGATACCACTTCATTAAGTAATAGAATTGATTTAAAAGCAGCCACAACGGATGTAATTTCGGGCTTGGCTTTAAAATTGAATAAAGCAGACACTACTACTTTAAGTGACCGAATTAATTTAAAAGCAAATGCTACAGATGTAACAACTGGCTTAGCTTTAAAATTGAATAAAGCAGACACTACTACTTTATCGAATCGAATTAATTTAAAAGCAAATACTACAGATGTAACAAGCAGTTTGGCTTTAAAGTTAAATAAAACAGATACCGCTACTTTAAGTGATAGAATTAATTTAAAAGCAAATACAACTGATGTTACCACTGGATTAGGTTTAAAGTTAGATGCCGATCAAAGAGGAGTAGCCAATGGTGTAGCAAGCTTAGATATTAATTCAAAAGTTCCAGCAGCACAAATTCCAGTTATTTCATTTGCTAGTGCGAGTGTGGTAGCCAACGAGGCTGCAATGTTGGCATTGTCAGGAGCAATTGTTGGAAGCATTGCTATTAGAACCGACGCAAATAAAAATTTTGTGTTAAGTGCGGCAGGACCTTCGGTTTTATCCAATTGGGTGGAATTGGCTACGCCTACTTCAGTCACTAGTATCAATGGATTGGCTGGACCAACTGTAACAGTCACCACCAATGATATTACTGAAGGGGCTACTAATAAATATTATACCGATACCAGAGCAAGAAATTCAATAAGTGCAATTGCTCCATTAAATTATAATGCAGCTGCAGGTACTTTTTCAATAACAGCTGCATCAACATCTTCCAATGGTTATTTAAGTTCATCTGATTTTACCACTTTTAATAACAAACAAAATACATTGGTGGCGGGTACGGATTATGCAACGCCTTCAGGAAATATAACTGGAAACTCGGCTAATGTAACAGGTGTAGTATCAATTATTAATGGGGGTACTGGCACTAGTACTACAACGGGGGCATTAAAAAATTTAGGCGCCGAGCCTACTGCCAATAAAAGCACCGCTATAGACCTAGGAAATACTAGTGCTAGTGATACTTTATTTCCCTCTCAAAAAGCAGTAAAAACCTATGTAGATGCACAAACAGCGGCGGCGGGTGTATTAGACGGAAGTATTACCAATGCTAAATTAGCTGGAAGTATAACGGCAGATAAATTAAATGGATCAATTCCTGCATCTAAATTAGTAGGAACAGATATTACAACCGTAGGCACAATTACTTCAGGAACATGGAGTGGTAATACTATTACAATTGCTAAAGGTGGAACAGGGGCTACATCGGCTTCTGCAGCAAGAACTAATTTAGGATTGGCCGTTGGTTCAGATGTATTAGCCTATCGGACTTTTGGTACAGCAGCGAATAACAATACTGGAGATTTCGAAGTTCCATTAACTTTTACTTCCCCATTATCAAGAGTAACTAATACCATTTCTATTCCTGCAGCCACCACCACTGCAAATGGATATTTAAGTAGTGCAGATTGGACTACGTTTAATGCAAAGCAAACTGCATTAACCGCAGGTTCTGGTATTTCAATAAATGCAGGAACTATTTCAGCAACAGGATTAACCACAAGTAATTTATCTAGTACAGCTGGAATTACCAATACACAATTAGCAGGAAGTATAGCCGCTAGTAAATTAGTAGGAACAGATATTACAACAGTTGGCACGATCACTTCAGGAACATGGAGTGGAACTACTATTGCAGTTGCTAATGGAGGAACAGGAGCCACTACAGCGGCAGGCGCAAAAACTAATTTAGGATTAGTCATTGGCACTGATGTGTTGGCTTACAGAACATTTGGAACTGCAGCGAACAATAATACAGCAGACTTTGTAGCAGCCAATTCTTCAATAACGGGTGCTACAAAAACTAAAATTACTTATGATGAAAAAGGATTAGTTACTGCAGGTGCAGATGCTACTACTGCAGATATTGCCGCAAGTACTAATAAAAATTATGTAACGGATGTACAATCGGGTGTATTATCTAATACATCAGGAACGAATACAGGAGATGAAACAGTAACTACTATAAAAACAAAATTAGGCATCACTACCTTAAGTGGAAGCAATACAGGAGACCAAACGATTACTTTAACAGGAGATGTAACAGGTAGTGGAACAGGATCTTTTGCAACTACTGTTGGCAAAATAAATGGCACAACATTAAGTAGTTTATCTACTGGCATCTTAAAAAACACCACTTCAACAGGTATCCCAAGTATTGCAGTTGCAGGAACAGATTATCAAGCACCAGTTACATTGACGACTACAGGTGCTTCAGGGGCCTCTACTTTTACAAGTAATACTCTAAATATTCCAACCTATACATTAGCTGGATTAGGCGGTATAAGTTTATCAGGTTTAAGTGCTACTGCTCCATTAAGTTATAATAATACTTCGGGTGCATTTTCAATACCTGCAGCCACCACCACTGCAAATGGCTATTTAAGTAGTACAGATTGGACTACATTTAATGAAAAGCAAACGGCTTTAACTGCAGGTTCTGGCATTTCAATAAGTGGTGGAACCATATCAGCAACAGGATTAACCACAAGTAATTTATCTAGTACAGCAGGAATTACCAATGCACAATTAGCAGGAAGTATAGATGATACAAAATTAGCAACAATAAGTACTGGAGGTAAAGTTGCTAATTCAGCAACTACAGCCACCAATGCAAATACGGCAAGTGCGATTGTGGCAAGAGATGCTAGTGGTAATTTTTCTGCAAATATTATTACAGGAACTTTATCAGGTACTGCAACTAATGTTTCGGGTATTGTTGCGGTAGTAAATGGAGGAACAGGATTAACAAGTGTTGGAGCGAATGGTCAAGTGTTATCTTCTAATGGAACAAGTATAGCTTGGACAAATCCTGCAGCAACTGGAATCACTGCTATTAATGGCATCACTTCAGGAACACAAACTTTAACAGTTGGAACAACAGGCACAGCACCTGCATTTAGTTCAGCATCATCTACACATACTTTAAATATACCATTGGCATCCACCACAAGTGTGACTGCAGGGTTATTAAGTAATGCAGATTGGACTAAGTTTAACAACAAGCAAACTGCATTAACTGCGGGATCTGGAATATCAATATCAGGCGGAACCATTTCAGCAACTGGATTAACTACAAGTAATTTATCTAGTACAGCAGGAATTACCAATGCACAATTAGCAGGAAGCATAGCCGCTAGTAAATTAGTGGGACCAGATATTACAACAGTAGGAGCCATCACTTCCGGAACCTGGAGTG
>CANHOY010000077.1 GCA_947462495.1 Bacteroidota bacterium | reverse complement strand
TGACTTAAATAATCAATTTGAGTTTTTAAAAAAAGCAGTAAATGAATATTTAGTCATTGATTCAGATGAACCTATGGAAGTGGTGGTGGGTAATTTATTAAAGTCTAAAAAACTTACTGTTGCTACTGCCGAAAGTTGTACCGGGGGCTATATAGGCCATTTATTGTCCAAGCATGCAGGATCTTCTCAATTTTATACAGGGGGCATTATAAGCTATGACAATCGAATTAAAACAGAGTTTTTGGACGTCCCTACTAGCATTTTGCAATCGGTAGGCGCTGTGAGTAAAGAAGCTGTTGAACAAATGGCTTTGGCGGTCAGAGATAAGATGAATACAGATTATGCCATTTCGGTGAGTGGTATTATGGGGCCATCTGGCCAAACAGATGAAAAACCCTTAGGAATGGTTTGGATAGGCGTTGCCAATAAAGAAAAAGTAGTGTCAAAAGTCTTTTATTTAAGGTTTGACAGAGCTAGAAATATAGAAGTAACCGCCAGCCAAGCTATAAATTTACTTAGGTTACTAATAATCAATAAGATTTAGTCTTATTTTTGCTAAAATTAACCCTTATGCCAATTGTCGATTTGGTTTTGCCTAAGTTGGGTGAAAGTATCATGGAAGCGACCATTTTAAAATGGCACAAAAAGGTGGGTGATACTATACAACTAGACGAAACATTATTGGATATAGCAACTGATAAGGTAGACAGCGAAATACCTTCAACAGCGGAAGGCATCATTACAGAAATTTTATTTGAAGTAAATAGTGTTGTACCCATTGGTACTGTTATTGCTAAAATTGAATCCAGCAAAGAAGTTACAACGAATAATACTAGTGTTGTCAATACCCTTTCTGAAAAAGTAGTAGCTCCTGACATTAGTCATTTGACAGAAATAGAACAGGAGCCTATCCCGTATATCCCAACAGCAGCAGATACCAGTAAAATTCAACATTCAATCAATTCAGTTGATTTATCTACAGGTGAAACAAAATTCTATTCTCCATTGGTCATGAATATAGCTCAGAATGAGGGAGTGAGCATGCAGGAACTTCAAACCATCCATGGAACAGGAACACAAGGCAGGGTTACTAAAAAAGATATTATCACTTTTATAGCCAATAAAAAAACTGTAAGTAATACTATTCAACCTATTGATAACCAGAATACTAATTCTTCTACTTTAGTTGATACAAAAAACATTTTAACAAAGCCCACTTCTATCTACGATAATACTGAGGGACAATTTACTGGGTCTGCTACTGCTAAACTATCTAATCCATCTGAAGTAGTAATTGAAGGCCTTACGGAGATTATAGAGATGGATCGAATGCGCAAGTTAATTGCCAAACATATGGTAGAAAGTGTACAAACCAGTCCACATGTCACTTCATTTGTTGAGGCCGATGTTACCAATATGGTGGTTTGGAGAGAAAAAGTAAAACAACTTTTTGAAAAGAGAGAAGGTATAAAATTAACCTTCACTCCTATGTTTTTAGAATGTATTGCATCTATTTTAGAACAATACCCCATTGTGAATAGTAGTTTACAAGGAGATCAAATTATTTTGAAAAAAGACATTAATATAGGAATGGCTACTGCCCTATCTACCGGTAACTTAATTGTACCTGTCATTAAAGGAGCCAATCAATTAAGTATTGTAGGTATTAGTAAAGCAGTGAATAATTTAGCCATAGCGGCCAGAAATAATCAATTAAAACCACAAGACACACAAGGGGGCACTTTTACAGTGACTAATGTAGGCTCTTTTGGTAGTATTATGGGCACGCCTATTATTAATCAACCACAAGTAGCTATTCTAGCTTTGGGAGCCATTAAAAAGCGCCCTGTTGTAGTGGAAACCCCATCTGGGGATGCTATTTTAGTTAGGCATATGATGTTTTTATCCATGAGCTATGATCATCGTATTGTGGATGGGGCCATGGGATCCCAATTTTTAGCAGCAGTCGCTAAAGCTTTTGAAGCATGGGACCCTAATAGACAGTGGTTCCAATACGTATAATGTTACGCTTAAAAACAAATAATTCCTCTATTTCCCATTTACATTATCAACTTTTGTGTTTTTTATTTGTTTAGATAAAAACAAGTCTACCTTATGAAATGGTTTTTAACAATTGGATTATTATTTTTCATTACCACCATATCTGCTCAATCAAAGGGTAATTTATCAGGTTGGGTTATTGATAAAAATACGCAAAATCCAATCGCTGGGGTAAGTGTAAAATTAGTTAATACACCCTATTCAACTGTTACAGACACCACTGGTAAATATAGTTTTAAAGCCATTCCCACTGGTCAATATCAAATTAAATTCGCATCTCTAGGCAGTTTACCTTTAACCCTGTTTAATGTAGTAGTGACTACAGGAAATGAAACCAATAATACTATTGAATTAATAGCAGAAAGTGTTCAGTTAACTGCAGTTCAAGTTGGAAGTACTAAAAAAACAGTAAGAGTTGCTACCTTGGAAACACCCTTAAGTGTTCAAAGATTAACTGCAGAAGAAATTAAGTCCAACCCTGGTTCTAATTTTGATATTTCCAAAGTAGTTCAAACTTTACCAGGGGTCACTGGTTCTGCAAGTACTGGTGCTGGGTTTAGAAATGACATTATTGTAAGAGGTGGCGCACCCAATGAAAATGTTTTTTATTTAGATGGAATAGAAATTCCAGTAATCAATCATTTTAGTACTCAAGGTAGCGCTGGTGGACCACAAGGAATTTTAAATGTTTCTTTTATTGATGAAGTAAAATTATCTTCCTCTGCTTTTGATGCCAAATTTGATAATGCTTTATCCTCTGTATTTGAGTTTAAACAAAAAAGAGGCAATGCAGATAAATTTCAAGGTAATTTACGTTTAGGTTCCACTGAATTTGCTAGTACTTTTGAAGGCCCTTTATCTAAATCAGGGAAGACTACTTTCCTTGCTTCAGCAAGGAGAAGTTATTTACAATTTTTATTCAAAGCCATTGATTTACCTATACGGCCCAATTTCTGGGACTTCCAATTTAAAGTAACTCATATCATTGATCCAAAAACCACGCTTACTTTTTTGGGAGTGGGTGCCATAGATGAATTTAGTTTTGCTGCACCTAGAAAAGCAACTCCTCAAAAAATTTATGCCTTAAATGCTAGTCCTTCTATTAATCAATGGAGTTATACGGTGGGTGTTTCCTTGAAAAAATTAATTAATAAAGGCTATTGGAATTTAGCAATCAGCAGGAATCATTTGAACAATCTGAATGAAAAGTATGAAAATAATTTAGAACCTATTAAAGGGGAGAAAACTTTTGATTATACTTCGAATGATTTAGGAAATAACATTCGATGGGATATTACAAAAAGTTTATTAGGATTAAAGTGGACAACAGGCGTGAATTTAGTGAATGTAGGATATGACAATAGTACTTCTCAATTACTAAGATTCAATGATATTACAAACCCTGCATTTAATTATTTACCCACCACCACCATTAAGTATAATTCAGCTTTTAATTATAATAAATATGGGGCCTTTTTTCAAGTGGGTAAAAGAGCTTTTAATAATCGCTTAGGCATTAGTGCGGGTGTTAGAACAGATGGCAATGATTTTACCACACAGGGCAATCGTTTCCTACGTCAATTATCTCCACGTATTGGCTTAAGCTTAGTGTTAAGTGATCAAATTACCTGGAATGCCTCCATTGGAAATTATTTTAAATTAGCCCCTAATACCGCTTTGGGTTTTAAAGATAGCTTGGGTAATTATTTAAATAGAGATGCTGATTACATAAAAAGCACCCATTATGTAACTGGTATAGAATATATACCATCAGATGCCACTCGATTTACTGCAGAAGTATTTTATAAAAAATACAGCCATGTTCCCATTAGTGTAGATAAAGGAACCAGCTTGTCTAATTTAGGAGCCGATTTTAATATTTTAGGCAACGAAGATATAAGTACCAATGGTTTAGGTAGAAGTTATGGTTTTGAATTATTTGCACAACAAAAACTTACTAATAGATTTTTTGGAGTAATGAGTTACAGTTTTTTTAGAAGTGCTTATACCAATTCACTTGGAACCTATATTGCGAGTTCATGGGAGAATATTCATTTGTTAAGTTTATCAGGTGGTTATAAATTCAATAAAAATTGGGAGCTAGGTGTCAAGTTTAGATACCAAGGAGGCACTCCTTATACTCCTTATGATATGAATGCAAGCAAGCTTAATTTTGCCACATTAGGAGTAGGCGTATTTGATTATTCAAGATTAAATAGCAATCGTAATAAACCCTTTCATTCAAGTGATTTAAGATTAGATAAAAGGTATAATTATAAGAAATCCACCCTTGATTTTTATATTGACATCACAAATTGGTATGGAGCTAAATCGGTTGCGCCACCCTTTTATGTTTTTTCCTATAATGAAAATGGCACTTTTAAAACTACAGATGGTTTAGCTATCAAAAAAGATGGTTCTAATGCCATTCCTTCTTTAACTGACAATAACTCGGTTTTTATCACCCCTACTATTGGGTTTATTCTTGAATTCTAAAGGGAGTATTTAAACTTGCTCTCCTATAGTTTTTAATTGATGCTGCTTGATAATTCTATACATCTGTATAATTACTGAAAGTAGAATTAATAAAAATCCAATATAAAAACTTGCGCCTAATTGCTTTTGTTCTTTAAACAAAACAAAAGCTAAAATAATACCGTACACCGGTTCTAAATTTAAAGTGACATTTAAAGTAAAGGCGCTAATATGTTTCAACGCAGAAAGCATTAAATGATTAGAAATTACCGTACAGCCTATGGCTAATATAAGTAACCATACCCAATCCATCGAGGTAGGTGTTACCAATATTGGGTTAAAATGATTCATCGCACTCATTATAAAAACAAAGGGCACTAAAAATAACACCCCTCCCGTCATTTCATAGGTTTGAATGGTATTGACATCTACGTGATTGGTAATTCGCTTATTGATGATAGAGAAAATAGCTGCAAAAAAAGCAGAGAACAAACCTATTACTATTCCAGTTCTAAATTTACTATCAAAATGAAAAATAAGTAATATGCCCACTAAACATAGTAATCCAATTAAAATTTCCTGAATTTGTATTTTAAATTTTCTTGACAGAGGCTCTATAATAGAAGAAAATAAACTAGTACTTGAAAAACAAACTAAGGCAATGGATATGTTGGCTAATTTAATACTTGCGTAGAAGCAAACCCAATGCATCGCTATGATCCCTCCGATACCCAATAATTGCAGTTTAATTTTAGTAGGATATTGATGATTATTTTTTCTAATTAAATAAAGACCCCATAAAATAAGCGATGTAATCAGCATTCGATAAAAGACCAATAAAATCCCATTTAATTGAATTAAATAGCCCAAAGGACCAGTTAACCCAGCTAAAAAAACAAAAACATGTAATTGTAAAATAGCTTTCTTAAAAGTTGACACGAATGCGTTTTATTGATTTAACAAAACGTCCAGTGGCAGATTGCCATTGCATGCTTAATACTCCTAACATGGCTTCTTTTATAATACCCTTTGACATTTTACTAACTCCAATTTTCCGATCAACAAAAGTGATAGGTACTTCTTTAAATTTAAAACCCAATTTCCAAGCGGCAAATTTCATTTCTATTTGAAAAGCATATCCAATAAAATTAATCGTATCAAAATTAATAGCTGCTAAGACTTTATTTTTATAACAAACAAACCCAGCAGTTGGGTCTTTTATAGGCATGCAAGTAATTAAACGGGTATAAGCAGATCCCCCTAAGGAATATAATTTTCTATCTAAAGGCCAGTTTTCTGTATTTCCTCCTTTAACATATCTACTTCCAATTGACAAATCAGCCCCTTCTTCACAAGCTTCTAGTAAACGATCTAAATCGGTGGGATTATGTGAAAAATCGGCGTCCATTTCAAAAATATAATCATACTCTTTTGCCAATGCCCATTTGAAACCAAGTATATAAGCGGTACCTAAACCCAACTTACCTGTTCTACTTTCTATGAATAATCTGTCTTGAAATTTTGACTGTAAAGTTTTAACAATATCAGCAGTGCCATCTGGAGAATTATCATCAATGATTAAAATATGATAATTAGAAGACAATCCTAACACAGCATGAACTATTAAAGAAATATTTTCTTTTTCGTTGTATGTGGGAATTAATACAATTTTTTTCACTTTACGGGGGGTATACTAATTTAAAATTAAGCTTTTTTTATATATTAATTGGCTACTATTTATTCAACATGGCCTTGTTCAACATTTCCGTTAGTTTTTGTTTGGTATGGAGGGCAAAATCCCCCTTCATCATCCAATCATAATATTGAGGTTCTTCTTTAAGTACTTGAGTTACAGGCTTTCCTTTGTGTTTGCCAAAATTGAAAATTTCAACCCCATTTTCAAATATAAAACGTCGAGCAAAGTCTACAATTTGGTCTTCCCCTGTAAATTTAACCACGGCGTCCACCGTAGCTCCAATTTGTGGGTATTTTTCTAATTGAGCTTCCAATACCTCCCAGGTAGCGGTTGCGTCTGCTTCAGCACTATGGGCATCTTCTAAATTTTTGTTGCAATAAAATTTATAGGCTGCAGACAGAGTTCTTTGTTCCATCATATGATATACTTTTTGTACATCTAACAATTTTCTACTTTCAATATCTACAGAAATTCCAGCTCTTAAAAATTCTTCATTGAGCATGGGAATATCAAATCGGTTGCTATTGTATCCTGCTAAATCACTTAATTCTATAAATTGTTTTATTTCGTTGGCGATTTGTTTAAAGGTGGGTGCCTCTTTAACCATTTCGTCTGAAATGCCATGAATTTCAGATGCTGCTTTAGGAATGGCCATTTCTGGATTTACCAATTTCCTTTTTACTTGCTTTGTTCCATCTGGCATTATTTTTACAATAGCAATTTCTACTATTTTATCGGTGCTCACATTAATTCCAGTAGTTTCTAAATCAATAAAGCAAATGGGTCTAGTAAGTTGTAATCGCATAGTATATTATATAGTAAGTAAAGTTAGTTAAACTTCGTAAGCAAAATCATAAATTTCAATGAAATTAGCTCAGATTATTGTATTAAATTTGTACCCTCAATTAGAAATTATGCAGTGGAATACCCTATCAAACATCGATCAATTAGCTAGTATCGAAGACGCTTCTTTTACCAAACCACAATTGATTCTAAAACATAGTACCACCTGCAGTATTAGCAAAATGTCCTTAGCGCGTTTAGAAAGGTCAGTTACCCCAGATAATATTGATTTCCATTATTTAGATTTACTCAATTATAGAAATATTTCTCAAGCCATTGCAGAAAAATTCAAAGTGTACCATGAATCACCACAAGTTTTATTAATCAAAAATGGTGAATGTGTATATGATGAAAGCCATGGTGGAATTCAAATGGAAGAAAT
>CANHOY010000076.1 GCA_947462495.1 Bacteroidota bacterium | reverse complement strand
GCTAAAAACTCTTCATTGTCTTTAGTGCCGCGCATGCGTTTTAATAATTCATTCATTGCTTCATCGTTGTTCATATCGTTTATAAACAAACGAAGAATATTCATTCTACCTAGTACATCTTTGTCTAATAATAAATCGTCACGACGCGTACTTGATCCAACTAAATCTATTGCAGGGAAAATACGCTTATTGGCTAAACGACGATCTAACACCAATTCCATATTACCCGTTCCTTTAAATTCTTCAAAAATAACCTCATCCATTTTAGAACCAGTTTCAATAAGAGCGGTTGCTAATATAGTAAGTGATCCACCATTTTCAATTTTACGCGCTGCACCAAAAAATTGTTTTGGACGCAATAAGGCAGTCGCTTCCACACCACCTGATAATACTTTACCAGAACTTGGCGCTACCGTATTGTGCGCACGCGCTAAACGGGTAATAGAATCTAATAAAATAACGACATCATGTCCGCACTCTACTAAGCGCTTTGCTTTTTGTAAAGCTACCGATGAAACTTTAACGTGTTTTTCTGCAGGCTCATCAAAAGTAGAAGCAATCACTTCTCCTTTAACTGAACGCTCTACATCAGTCACTTCTTCAGGTCTTTCATCTATTAATAATATAATTAAATAACATTCTGGATGGTTGGCTGCAATGGCATTAGCCACTTCTTTCAACAACATGGTTTTACCCACTTTTGGCTGTGCCACAATTAATCCTCTTTGGCCTTTTCCTATAGGGGTAAATAAATCCATAATACGTGTACTATAATTAGTAGCAGAAGTATATAAATTTAATTTTTCAAAAGGGAAGATGGGTGTTAAATAATCAAAAGGAATACGATCACGAATTTCATCCGGATTTTTACCATTGACTTGATTCACTTTAGTCAACGCAAAATATTTTTCACCCTCTCTTGGAACACGAACAGTTCCATGAACGGTGTCACCCACTTTTAATCCAAATAATTTTATTTGTGAAGGAGAGACATATACATCGTCGGGAGAAGATAAATAGTTGTAATCAGAGGAACGAAGAAAACCATACCCATCGGGCATCATTTCTAAAACACCCTCGGATTCTATTACCCCATCAAACTCTACATTAAATACAGGTTC
Organism: Bacteroidota bacterium; assembly: GCA_947462495.1. GTDB lineage: Bacteria > Bacteroidota > Bacteroidia > Chitinophagales > Chitinophagaceae > Sediminibacterium. The sequence goes on along the minus strand of CANHOY010000076.1, from coordinate 6,369 downwards.
TTTTTTTGGCTGTGGGTAACGCTGTGCAGGTAAATTAGGCCCATTGTTAGGTGCGCCATTTGGACCCGCTTGATTACTTGCTGCATTGGAATTAATGGCGCCACCATTATCCTCGTTATTGTTGATCGCCTTAGCTAGAGCTTCTGCACTAGCAGCGCTCTCGTCACCGAATAAAGCTTGTGCAATTTGAGAAGCTTTATCGTCTTCATTTGCATCTTTAACAGGCTCTGCCCTTTTTGAAGGAATAGGTTTTTTACCTATTGGTTTTTTTTCAGAACTGCTTGCTGGAGCTAATTTTGCGGCTGGGGCAGCGGCAATGGGTTTACGTCCCCTTTTTGGTTTGTCGTCTTTTTCTGGCACTGTGTAACTATGGTTTATTTAAAAATCGAATCAAGAGTTGGAATTATTAGAACGCTTTTTTGAAATTTCGGTCGAAATTACTGGGACCGACAATTGAATAATGGGAAATTAAGGTAGCAAGCCATCAACATAAAAAGAATCTCTTGGCCCTTTGCTACTGCAATGTTAAGCAGATTTTTAACAAAAAAACAATTTTTTATCTGTTTTTATACCTAAAACAGGGTATTTGGCCCTCGAAACCGATTATCTTTACCATTCGAAAACACCAATATGTTCAACAAGAGAATTAAAATAAAGCAACTGTTATCGGGCACCCCAATAGGCACCGAAGTAGTGGTAATGGGATGGGTCCGCACTTTTAGAAACAATCAGTTTATAGCCCTAAATGACGGAAGTACCAATGCCAACATTCAAATAATGGCCTCTTTGGGTGAATTTGAAGATACTATATTAAAACGCATCACTACCGGAGCCTCTATAAAAATAATTGGAACCGTTGTGGAAAGCTTGGGGAAGGGACAATCTGTAGAAGTAAAAGCAAAATCTATTGAAATTTTAGGAGACAGCGATGCAGAAAAATTCCCATTACAACCTAAAAAACATTCTTTAGAATTTTTAAGAGAAAAAGCACATTTGCGTTTTCGTACCAATACTTTTGGATCGGTTTTTAGACTAAGACATGCACTTGCTTTTGCAGTACATCAGTTTTACAATGATCGTGGATTTGTATATTTACATACCCCTATTATTACCAGCTCCGATGCAGAAGGTGCAGGAGAAATGTTTCGTGTAACAACACTTCCATTAGAAGGAGCGCCAAAGAATGACAAAGGAGAAATTGATTATACACAAGATTTTTTTGGCAAGGGAACGAACTTAACGGTGAGTGGACAACTCGAAGGAGAGTTAGGCGCCATGGCATTTTCAGAGATTTATACATTCGGTCCCACTTTTCGTGCAGAGAATTCAAATACCACTAGGCACTTAGCAGAGTTTTGGATGATAGAACCAGAAATGGCTTTTCATGACATAGAAGATAACATGAACTTAGCAGAGGATTTTATAAAATATTTAATCAACTATGCTTTAAAAAATAATGCAGACGATATAGATTTTTTAGATGCAAGATTGGCCGAAGAAGAAAAACAATTACCTACTGAAAAAAGAAGTGGCTTTGGGCTTAGAGAAAAATTAGAATTAGTGGTCAATAATAATTTTGAACGCATTACTTATACAGAGGCCATCGATATTTTATTAAATAGCAATCATTACAAGAAAAAGAAATTCCAATACGAAGTAAAATGGGGAATTGATTTACAAAGCGAGCACGAAAGATATTTAGTAGAGCAACATTTTAAAAAACCAGTGATTGTAACAGGCTACCCAGCTGCGATAAAAGCATTCTACATGCGTATGAATGATGGATGCGAGCCCGGCAAAGAAACGGTTGCCGCTATGGATATACTAGCCCCAGGCATTGGTGAGATAGTGGGTGGGAGCCAAAGAGAGGAGCGCTTAGACAAATTAGAAGCTAGAATGAAAGCCATGCATATCCCATTAGAAGAGATGAGCTGGTATTTAGATACTAGAAGATTCGGCACCGTGCCTCACGCAGGTTTTGGATTAGGCTTTGAAAGAATGATACAGTTTGTAACAGGTATGACTAATATCAGAGACGTAATTCCTTTCGCGAGAACACCGAAAAACTGTGAATATTAAAAATGGGAATTTTATTTGTCTTAATTGGGGCATTTTGTTTTGCAATTAGCAATTCTTATTGGAAAAAAGTAACGCAGACCATACCGTATCAAATAGGTATGTTTTATAGAGGCATCTTTGCTTCAGGAATATTTTCCATTTTATATTTTGGTTGTAGAGAGAATGCTATTTTTAAAGGATGGACGGTTCATACATTAAGTATTGGCACTCCTTTTTTATTAACCATTGCCTTAAGTATATTTAATATTTTTGGCCTGGTATTTTTTTTAAGAGGCATACAGCGAGCGCCTGTAAGCATTGTGGTTCCTGTATCTGCGATAAAATTATTTACTATTTTAACGGCTGTATTTATTGTTGGCGAAGTGTGGAAAGCAAATTATTTATACGCTTTTATCTTTTCAACCGCTGGTTTGTTGTTATTATATTTTCAAGGGAAAAAACAGTCAAGCATTAGTGAACAAAAAAATGGAATGTTGTACGGATTATTAGCAAGCTTTTTTTGGGGAAGCTCCTATGCCTTATATACTTATCCAATTAAGTGGTGGGGTCCCTTGGGTTTTAGTTTGGTGATTGAAACCACTGCTATGTTATTTGGATTGGTATTAGTAATAAGAGATGGCTTATTCAAAAACTTATTATCATATATAAGCACTAAACATATTGCAACCTATTTAAAATTAGGCTTATTGTTGGTGGGTGGTGGGCTGGCCATTAATGTATCTTATCAGTATTTGCCCATTATGGTTATAAATATATTAATTATTAGCAGTCAGTTATTGTCCGTATTAATCGGTTATTTCTTTTTTAAAGAAAGATTAAGTCCAAAGCAGTGGGCGGGCTTGGCTTTAATAATTATATCCTTTTTTATAGTGGCCACCTCATCGTAGTAAAACACTGATTTTCAATAAAGAATCTATATTTTTTGCTATTTAAGGCGCCCTAGCCTATATTTGCTCCCCGAACAATACAATGGCGCTGTAGCTCAGTTGGTAGAGCAAAGGACTGAAAATCCTTGTGTCCCCGGTTCGAGCCCGGGTGGTGCCACAAGCCCTCAATGAAAGTTGAGGGCTTTTTTATTGCTTAAGGTTACCAGTTTAAATCATATAAGAAGAGCAAGATTAATCTATCAAAAACACCTTAAATTTAGCTAGGTAAAAAACCAACCATGAAATTATACAAAACAACAGAAGGAATCCTTATTGAAAAAGAAGAAAATTCTTACTTATTCAAAGAGCAAGATTGGGATACCTTCATTAATGATGATAACCTATTGGAAAAAATGGAGGGGCTAATTCAAATTCTTAAAAAATCTGCACCGGTGAATGTAGCCGATATTTTAGCACCCATACAAAACCAAGAGCTATGGGCCTGTGGTGTAACTTATTTAAGAAGTAAAGAGGGCCGTCAGGAAGAATCTAAAGCAGCTGGAGGCAGTGACTTTTATGCAAAAGTTTACGATGCACAAAGACCCGAAGTATTTTTTAAAGCCACTGCTCATCGAGTGGTGGGCACTGGCGATAAAGTGAATATCCGTAAAGATTCTGTATGGGATGTGCCAGAACCAGAATTAACATTAGTGGTTACTTCCTCAGGAAAAATTGTTGGATACACCATTGGTAATGATATGAGCAGTAGGAGTATTGAAGGAGAAAATCCTTTATATCTTCCACAAGCAAAAACCTATGATGGTTGTGCAGCTTTAGGCCCCTGTGTATTTGTAACGGACCAACCCATTGATTTAAATTCAAACATTCAATTGGAAATAAAAAGAGATCAGAAAATTATTTTTGAAGCAAACATTACCCTTAATCAAATGAAACGCAGTCTAGAAGAATTGGTTTCTTATGTTTACAGAGAATGCTCTTTTCCTAAAGGCTGTTTAATCATGACAGGAACAGGTATTGTACCGGGTAGTGATTTTACTTTACATTCAAATGATGAAATTAAAATTTCAATAGATCCTATTGGAACTTTAGTAAATACTGTCCGTTAATATTTTTATTCATTCAAACCAAGCTGATGACAATCCCAATAATTATTTTTGCCATTGCATTGCAGGTATTTCTGACTATAAAAAAGGTGAGTCCCTTTTTATCATTATTAATAGTAGCCATCCTTACTGGCTTATTACTTGGTATGCAACCAGCAGCATTATTGGTTTCTATTGAGAAAGGCGTAGGCAGTACTTTGGGCGGACTTGCACTAATTATTTGTTTGGGCGCGATTCTTGGTAAAATTTTAGAAATTAGTGGTGCTGCTGAACAAATATCTTCAACACTTATAAAAAGTTTGGGTGAAAAAAATATTCAGTGGTCCGTGTTGATTACTGGTTTTTTAATTGGGATTCCTTTGTTTTATAGTGCTGGATTTATAATTTTAGTGCCTTTGGTTTTTTCGATTGGTAGAAGAACTGGTCTGCCACTGCTTTATATAGTAATGCCCATGGCAGCTTCTTTATCCACCACACATTGTTTTTTACCACCCCATCCAGGTCCTGTGGTACTGGTGAATGCATTTCATGCGAATATGGGTCAAACTTTGATGTATGGTTTAATGATTGCTATACCCACCGTAATTATTGCTGGTCCATTTTTAGGCAATTTATTAAAGGGTATAAAAACGGGGGTACCTGAACTTTTTGGGACTTCAAAAGTTGCTGCTGAAACGAAATTGCCTCCGGTCCTTACAAGTTTTTGTATTGCTTTATCCCCTGTTTTGTTAATCACTATTTCAGTAATTGCGAATATTATTTTTGCTAAAGAAAATTCATTTCGAATTTTTCTATCTTTTATTGGGGACTCCACTATTGCATTATTAATTGCGGTATTGGCTGCAGTTTATTTTTTTGGATTAAAAAGAAAAAAATCCATGCAAGAAATTATGCAATGGTCTAACGAGGCTATCGCTGGTATTTCAGTAATTATTTTGATCATTACTAGTGGAGGTGTTTTTAAACAGGTGCTAATTGATAGTGGAACTGGTGCCTATATTGCCTCCTTTAGTAGTAAACTAGACATGCCCCCATTACTTTTCGCCTGGGTAATCACAGCTTTATTAAGGGTAACCTTAGGCTCAGCAACGGTTGCAGGATTAACTGCAGCGGGCATTGTAGCGCCCTTGGTGTTAACCGGCAATGTATCCCCAGAATTAATGGTATTGGCGGTAGGTGCTGGCAGTGTATTTGGATCACATATTAACGACTCGGGTTTCTGGATGTATAAAGAGTTTTTTAAACTCAGCTTGAAACAAACTTTTTTATCCTGGACGGTGATGGAAACTTTAATCTCCATACTTGGACTCATTGGCGTATCCGTCCTTCAATTAATTATCAAATAAATACAATAAACATCTTCGGTTTAAACTTTATCTATTATCTAAAAAAATTATGAAAAGAAATATATTGTCACCACTTATGAGTAGGATAGCTGTATTTATTATTTGCATTTTATGTTCTGACCAAGTTGTATTGGCTCAAAACAAAACCAATCTTCTTACAGAAAATGTTTCTATTGATATAGATTTTAAGAAACAAAAAGGCCCACTGAAACCCGTCTGGGCTTATTTTGGATATGATGAGCCAAACTATACTTATATGAAAGATGGTAAGAAATTACTTACCGAAATTTCAAAGCTAAGTAAAGTGCCAGTGAATGTAAGAGCACATAGTTTATTGGTAACAGGGGATGGTGTTGCTGCTTTAAAATGGGGATCCACCAATGCTTATACCGAAGATGAAAAAGGCAATCCAATTTATAATTGGAACATCATTGATAAAATATTTGATACTTATATTGAAAGAGGAATGAAGCCCATTGCACAAATTGGTTTTATGCCACAAGCCTTGTCTACACACCCTGAACCATATAAACATCATTGGGATCCCAATACCAAGTATGATGAAATTTTTACAGGCTGGGCTTATCCTCCAAGGGATTATGTAAAATTTGCCAACTTGGTTTTTGAGTGGGTAAAGCATTCGGTGGCACGATACGGTAAATCGGAAGTAGAGACCTGGCATTGGGAATTATGGAATGAACCCGATATTCCTTATTGGAAAGGTACGACCGAAGAGTATATAAAATTATATGACTACACTGCCGATGCGGTTAAGCGCGCTTTGCCCACTGCAAAAGTGGGTGGGCCAGAAACAACAGGACCGGGTTCAAAGAATGCAGCACTTTTTTTAAGAACATTTTTAACGCATATCGTTAGTGGTAAAAATTATGTTACAGGAAAAGTGGGAACGCCATTAGATTTTATTTCTTTTCATGCGAAAGGACAACCCAATTT
>CANHOY010000075.1 GCA_947462495.1 Bacteroidota bacterium | reverse complement strand
TTAGATAAGGTTTCCATATCTGTGTAGGTTGTTCTACTAATTTGGGTACCTGTCGCATTTGGAGAACCTGTAGAAAACCAAGTAGTACCTGGTTCAGTTCTTTCTAATGTTTCATAGTTACCAAAAATGAATAATTTATTTTTGATAATTGGTGCTCCAAGACGGAAACCACTTACTTTCTCATCAAACTTTGATGCAACAACTGGAACACCAGCCGCTTTATTACCCACGTATCTTGAGCTATTGTCTCTTTGTGTTTGATAGTAGGAACCTTCGATATCATTTGTACCAGATCTAGTAACTGCATTAATACCTGCACCAGTAAAACCACTCTGACGAATATCATAAGGAGCAATGTTCACTTGCAATTGCTCAAGGGCATCCAATGAAATAGCAGATGCACCTGTTCTACCACCTGCTTGTGCAGATGAACCTAAACCAAAACTATTATTGAACTGAGAACCATCAATCGTAAAGTTGTTTAATCGAGAATCTTGTGCACCAAATGAATTTCCGTTTCCGTTTGCATTGTACTTTGTAATACCATCAATTGTTCTTGCTCCAGTAATTGGAATATTTTGCAAGTCTCTTCTTGTAAATTGTTGAGAAGCGCCTGTTCTTTCTTTAGAGAATAAGCCATTTCTATTACTAGAAACAACAACATCTGTCAATTTTGAGCCATTAGCAATTAAAACAAAATCAATATTACTAGCCACACCTAAGTTCGTGTTTAAATCATCTACTTGATTGCTTTTATACCCTACATAGCTTGCTGCAACTGTAAATGGCCCTCCCACTCTTACTGAAGGGAAAACGAAAGCACCTGTTTTGTTAGTGACTGTTTTATAAGTTGTACCTGTTGGAACGTGCGTTGCAATAACTGATGCCCCAACCATGACTTCATTTTTTTCATTTACTATAATACCAGAAATAGTGGAACTGGTAATTTGAGCAAAACTGAAGATGGTCATCATACAGCTTGCTAAAAATAAGATCGATTTTTTCATTTACTTGGATTTAATTTTTTCAAAAATACTGCACAAAACTATTATTTTTTATTGAATTTGCTGGCTGAAAAGCGAGAATTAATACTAAATTAACCTTGAAAAAAGTTCTTAAAAAAGCAGCAAATTTGATAAAATAGTTACTTTTATTTATATGTGTAAATCAGCTGAAATTCAAGCCTATCCTCATTGTTATTAATTTTTTTAAAAAATATAGGTGTTTTATTTTATGAATTATAAAAATTAATAATATATTAATGATTGGCTTTTAAACATTAGTTGGTGATAAGCTTAAACACAATTACATTTAGATTTGTGTTATATGGATGGCTAATTTAAAAAAATTAAACTAAAATTCATAATACTACCTTTAGCATTAAGCAGCAATAAGCATATAAAATGATATATAAAATTCTTACTTTAATTGGACTCGCCACTTTTGAAATATATGCTGCCATTCCAGCTGGATTTGCCTTTAAACTAAGCCCAATAGAAATTTTTTCATACAGTGTACTAGGAGGTTTAATAGGTGTTTTTGTAGCAGCCTACCTAGGAGACATCATTAAAAAATGGGTAAGTGGTTTAAGAAAAACTGAAACCAATAAAGTGGCTAAAGAGCCGGGGTTCGCCTTAAAAATTTGGCAAAAATATGGTGTTATTGGATTAGGCTTATTAGGTACAATGAGTGTTGGAGCGCCTATAAGTATTGGTATTGGAGTAGGTTTTAATGTACCTACCAACAAAATGGTATTTTGGTGCAGCTTAGGGGTAATATTAAGGTGTGCCCTATTTACAGCAATTGGTTATTATGGTCTAAAACTATTTTAATAACTTTAAGAAATGAAATTTTTATTCCCCCTTCTTTATTTATTTTTAGGTCTTATTTTATTGTTTACGCTACCTTCTTGCGATAAACAAGACACTGCAAAACTTGAAACAACAATTGAACGTAAGGCCGATTTTGAATACATTCAAAAAGAAATATTAACCACCACTTGTGCTGTTTCGGGCTGCCACTCTTCAAGCTCCGATGCAAGCTATGCACAACACAAACTAATACTTAAGGAGGGACAAGCATGGGATAATCTCATTAATAAAGCACCTCAAAACGCTAATGCTAAAACAGGAGGGCTAAAATTGGTGGAACCTGGGAAATCCGATATGAGTCTTTTATACCACAAAATTACTTGCGAATTAGGACACCACAGCTCCCTCGGAAATTTGGGTGCTTCGATGCCAATGGGCGGTCAGGTTTTGAGTAAAGGTCAGGTTGAGTTTATAAAAAAATGGATTGATGCGGGAGCTTCTAAAACAACAGCAGTGCTAGATGTAAATCTTTTAAAAGACCTTACTCCCTGTCAGGCCGCTGTGCAGCCCCTCGCAATTCCTGCTATTGGAAGCGGATTTCAAATGGGTATTGCTCCTTTTGATATTCTAAAAAATTCGGAACGTGAAGTTTTTTTAAGATTAAACACTCCTAATACGGATACTGCCTTCATCAACAGAATTCAAATGCGTGGAGGAAATAACAGCCACCATTTTGTTGTTTACAGTTTTAGAAATAGCGTTCAAATTCCAGCGAATAACACGCTTCGTGATTTAAGAAATTTAAATACAGGCATTATTAATCCAGGTACTTTAATCGAAATGCAAAATCATATTTTTATGGGCGGCGGGACAGATGTTAATTCCGATATAACACTTCCTGAAGGAGTAGCCATTAAATTAGCACCTTCTACCCCATTAGATTTAAATGCACATTATTTTAATCGAACTGATTTTACACTAACAGGACAAAATTTTATTAATTTTTATACCGTTGCAAAAAATACAGTTCGCTATCAAGCCAAGACGCTTGATCTTAATAATTTTGATATAAATATACCTGCAAATAAAAAAACTACTTTTACTAAAACATTCACTTTTAATGAAATTACAAATGTGGTCATGCTTACGTCCCATTTTCATAAGTTAGGAGAAAAATTTGTAATTAAAATATTTGGGGGTCCGCGTAACGGAGAAATCATATACACCAATACCGACTGGGAGCATCCACTGGTGGTATCTTTCCCAAATGCAATTGTTTTGAAACCAGGAGAAGGACTCACTTCTGAGGTTACTTATAATAATACTTCTTCTATTCCAGTTTCATTTGGTTTTACTAGCCAAGATGAGATGAATATTATATTTGGATATTATTATTAGGCATTATTTTTTGCCCAACTTAAATGCACCAATTCTTGATGAATAATTCTTGGCTCCCTTTTTTAAATAATCTCCTACATACCAAATAGTTTCATCATCACTAGGATCCATAGCTGTTTGGGTATAATCTTCCCATCTAAGTGTATTGGTTTGTGCAGCTTCTCCTTTTACAAGAATTACTTCATTCAAAGTGAGTTTACCCAAGGGGTCACCAAAATGTCGGCCCGCAAATCTTTGTCCAGGAAAATCATTTTTCCCTCCGAAGGAATAACCAATACCAATATTTCCTTTTTTATCTATTGCAGCGCTAGCCATCCATCTAAAATTACTATCCGGAGCATAGGTTCCTTGTTGATATAATTTAACAGTGCGATTTTTATTTACCAAAAACTCATACCATCTAACACCACCTCCACCTACTGCAGTACTAACAGAATGCACACCCACTATTGATTCTCGGTTCCCTATTTTTCTATACACTAACCTAGCCATTAGCTTATCGCCTTGTGCATCTAAATGTTGATCGGTATCAGGTTGAGGTACCGCTTTAGTGAGTTGCCCTCCTCCTAAATAATGATAAGGGGCTACCGCAATTTTGATTGGCCCTTCGATTTTTGTTTTGGAAAAATTATTCCAATCTACATGGTAATTCCACATATAAATTCCATCATCTTCCAATACATTTTTTAATTGACTTCCACCGGTTGCCATCATGATGCTAGGCGCGCCAACAGGGGGTAGTTGTTGACCATCTAAATCTGCATTGATGATAAAATTAACATCCTTAATAATAAACGACTGCTCTTTAGCATCCAACCCTTTCAACATTTTATTTCGATCAACTACATAAGCATGTTTTTCAATTACATCATCTCCTGTACTTGTTGTTGTGTAGTATCCGTCAGGCCACACAGTGGGTCTTGGATAATCAGGAAATAAGTCACGTTCAAATTCATATCGATAATAAGAACCCATTGGATCAGATGAAGTACTGATGGCATAACACATACAAAATTTTCCATCCGCTGGTGGTGTTGGCGCTGGTGGTCGCTGACCATTCATCGGTGGAATTTCTTTAGTAAGTGGTGGCTGAAATAATTGAACAGCTGCACCAGGTTGAATTTGAGCTATCCTTTGTTTGGTGGTAGTATCTATATTTCTAGAAATTCCTTTTCTAAAAGTAGGCATCACAATTAACCATCTATTAGCCAACTGATCATAACGAACCACAGCATCACCATTGTTCATATTTTCACAAGGACCTCCAAAACCACGAAATACATTACGTGTTTCAACAGGACCGTAGAGTGGGCGTCCTGATTCGGTAAAAGTTTTTCCTTTCTTAGAAAAAATAGCCATTCGAGAATTTACAATCTGCACAATATGATCAAGCCCAACGGCCAATGAATTATCGGATGGATTACGCAGCGTAGCCGTTCCTTGCGGTCCTATAAAACTTTCACCCAAGCCTTCAAAGCTGGCTATTAATATAGGAGCAGTTTTATTGCCCATGAAAGTTTGTTCTATAGCTGCACCTGCAGGATTTATCAATGGCTTATTTGCTACAATAGGGCTTGATTCATCGTGTTTTACTGCAGCATTACTTTTTAATCTTTCTAAAGAAGGGGTTTGTTGTGCAGTAGCAACTAGAGAAAATAGAATGGCGAAGCCAAACAATGAAAAAAATTTAGTCATTTGCTTAATTTAGAGTTATTAAGTGTAAGAGTATATAATAATTATTATTACCAAACATAGGTTCCAACTCCGCCAGGCTCTAAAGAGGTACTTGCTAAGCTACCATAGTATTTAATATTAAATGACGCTTGGCTCTTACTATCATTTACTACAATTAAAACTATTTTACCCGTTGGGGTTTTAAAAGCTACATTATATAAATTTCCTACATTAGAACTTCCTATTCGAATGGAACCAACTGGTACAAATTTAGAAGCATGTGCTATAATATAATAAGAAACATTTTTTTGTACTACCGAATTTTCAATGGTAATTGCTCCTTGACAAGAAGTACACCCACCTGGTGTATGCGGATTATAGGATGCATCGCTAGCTAAATTCCATTCCAACGCTACTTTGCTCCAATTACGCATCGAACCAATGACTACATTTTTTACATGCCATTTTAAATCATCTCCAAAATCTCCATTACCCGATGTCCACTGTTCAGTAAAATACAAACCTTTATCTGGGAACTCATTGTGTACTTGTAATAAAGCACTGATATCACCACCATACAAATGAAAAGCAGAACCTGCAACATAAGCATTTGCTTCAGCATCTTTTAAAATCGATAATGGATATTCTGGCTTATCACAATTATGATCATAAATTATAATTTTCGTTTTAATATTGGCAAGTTTAAAGGCTGGCCCTAAATAATTTTTAATAAAATTTGCTTCTTGATTAGCTGTCATATACATGCTCGGATTATTCCCCGAATGCAATGGTTCATTTTGTGGAGTAATGGCATCAATGGTAATGCCATTTTGTTTCATTGCTTGAATATATTTTACAAAATATTGCGCATACACAGGATAATATGGTTGCAATAAACTTCCACCTAAAGAGGATTGATTGTCTTTCATCCAAACAGGAGGCGACCATGGGCTGCCCATGATTTTTATATTCGGATTAATAGCAATGATTTCTTTTAATAAAGGAATTAAATTAATAGAATCTTGAGATAGTGTAAACTTATCTAAATTAAAATCTGATTGATTCGCTGGGAGATCGTCATAAGAAAAAACTTTAGCATCCAAATCCGAAGCGCCTATACTTATTCTTAAATAGTTAATTGAAATTGAATTCTCATTTTGTCCAAATAGCTCTTGTAATAACTCCTTTCTTTTATTTGTACTTAATGTATTTATAACTTGCGCACTGCCTCCCGTTAATGTATATCCAAACCCTTCAACATCTTGAAAAAGATAAGTATCATTAACTTCTATATTTGTAACAATTTTACTTGATGATTCAAATTTTAATTGGGTAGTTTGTTTTTCAAGCTTTAATGTTTGATTGGATGTGGTTAACCAAAAATCAATATTACCAAGTATTGGGCTAACTGGATTTGTAGTTGTATTCATTGCATCAGTTACCGAAGGAGTACAATTAAATAATGCAATAGTAAAAAAAAGGGCTGCAAATAATTTTTTTATAAAAAACTTATTACCAAGTTTCTTAATGGAGGCTACGTTTAATTTAGTCGCAATACTCATAGAAGGATTTACACTAAAGTTAATTAAATAAGCTAAGTAAACAACTAATTAAAAAACTACCCAGATTAACTAGGTAGTTTTTTAATTAACTTTAGCAATATCCTGTACACATCTAAATCCAGTATGTTCCAAACTTGTATCAGGACTGCTTTTCATTCTTCTTGAAACTCGATATCCAGAGCAATAGGCATCATTGCATAAAAAACTTCCGCCACGTAAAACTCTTTTTTTTGTAAAGGGCTCATCTGGATCATAACTATCATTGGGTCCTATTGGATCCATAGTTTCTTTATCCTTTAGTGAAATATAGTAATCGTTTTTGTACCAGTCACTACACCACTCCCAAACATTTCCAGCCATATCATACAATCCATAGCCATTGGGTAAAAATGTTTTTGCGGGTGCAACCAGTTCATAACCATCTTTTTTTTCATTCAAGTAGGGAAATTTTCCTTCCCAAGTATTCGCTTTAGGCTTTCCTTCATTGATGGGTTCATTCCCCCATGGATAAATTTGATCAAGTAGTCCACCTCTTGATGCATACTCCCATTCGGCTTCTGTGGGCAATCTTTTCCCAGCCCATTGGCTATAAGCATTCGCATCATCCCAACTTACCTGCACCACGGGATAATTTTCCTTCCCAATAATATTTGAATTTGGACCATCTGGATGTTGCCAATCTGCTCCTGCCTCCCATTCCCACCATTGACTATAATTATTTAAATTAACAGGCCCTTTGGATGGTTTAAATACCAAGGATGCTGCCACCAATAATTCTTCAGCAGGTTTTGGTGTACCAGGCGGTACCGATTTTTTTAATTCTTCCCAATCAGGTTTTCTTTCTGCAGTGGTAATATATCCTGTTGAATCTATAAATTTTTTAAACTGCGCATTGGTCACTTCGGTCACATCCATATAAAATGAATGTACAGAAACTTTGTGTTTAGGAAATTCATCTCGATCGGCCTGGTCATTATCTCCTCCCATATTAAAACTACCTGCAGGTATTAATACCATACCGTCCTTAGAACTTACTGTACTAATAT
>CANHOY010000074.1 GCA_947462495.1 Bacteroidota bacterium | reverse complement strand
CACATACCATTTTTGCATTGCCCTTTGCATTAATTGGTTTTGTGTTGGGGGTGAGAGCGCAGTGGATGGCACAATTACCGGTAGAACATTTTTTCTTAAAACTTTTTTTAGTTTTGATATGTATGGTAAGTGCGCGTTCCACTGCCATGGCTTTTAATAGATATTTAGACAGGCATTTTGATCAATTAAATCCAAGAACTGCCATCAGAGAAATTCCTGCAGGTATTATTAAAGCTGAAAAAGCATTATTATTTGTTTTTATTAACATGGGTATTTTTATATTGGCTAGTTTTTTTATCAATAATATTTGTTTTTATTTATCTCCAGTAGCGCTTTTTGTTATTTTATTTTATAGTTATACCAAAAGGTTTACCTATTTATGTCATTTGGTTTTGGGCATAGGTTTATCCCTTGCACCTATTGGCGCCTATTTAGCAGTAACAGGGAACTTTGCGTTATTGCCCTTGTTATTTTCATTCGCAGTAGTTTTTTGGGTAAGCGGCTTTGATATTATTTATGCTTTGCAGGATATTGATTTTGATCAATCACAATCCTTATACTCCATCCCAAGTTATTGGGGATTGAACAAAGCCTTGACCATTGCTAGATTGCTTCATGTATTATCTGCTGGTTTTATTGTGGCAGCTTATTTTATTGGGGCATTTCATTTTATATATATAATTGGCTTGCTTGTTTTTGTGGGCATGCTGATTTATCAAAATAGTATCGTAAAGCCCAATGACCTAAGTAAGGTAAACATTGCATTTATGACGGCTAATGGAATTGCGAGTATTGTATTTAGTATTTTTGTTATTACGGCATTGGTAATAGAGATGATGAACAGCACTAATAATAATTTTATTCATTTTAATTAAATAGGAAACCTTGGCTAGAATTATTTGTATAGATTATGGGGGAAAAAGATGCGGTCTAGCAGTGACCGATCCTTTGCAAATTATTGCAACGGCTTTAACGACCGTTGACACCAAAGACCTATTTACTTTTTTAGCTGATTATTTTAAAAAGGAACCTGTTGAATTAATTTTAATAGGAGAGCCACTTAATTTGGACAATACCCCCACCGATGCTACGCCGCTGGTGAAAAAAGCTATTATTGATTTAGGTAAAAAATTTCCAAACATTCCCATTCAAACAGTGGATGAGCGCTATAGTTCCAAAAATGCCGTTAGGGCAATGGTTGAGATGGGCATGAAGAAAATAGACCGTCGAGATAAAAAAACCATTGATCGGGTGGCTGCTACCATGTTATTGCAGGAATATCTCACCAACCGTTCGTAAAAGCCATCTTTTATTGATAACTTTGCAGCCAATATAATTTTGTTGTATGATTCTACCAATTGTTGCCTACGGTGCAACTATTTTAAGAAAAATTAGTTTACCCATTGCGGCAGACTATGCTCAATTAGATACTTTAATTGAATCTATGTGGGAGACCATGTATGAGAGTAATGGAGTTGGTTTGGCGGCACCTCAAATCAATAAGAATATTCGCTTATTTGTAATGGACAGTGCTCAAATTTTTGCGAATAGAGAGGAAGAAGATGAAGTATACCCGGATGCACCTGGTATTAAAAAAGTATTTATTAATGCCCAAGTTCTGGACACCGGAGGGAAGGAGTGGATATACAATGAAGGCTGTTTAAGTATCCCAAAAATTAGAGAAGATGTAACTAGGTTTGAAACGGTTACCTTGTCTTATAGGGATGAAAAATTTGTAGAACATACCGAAACTTTTAATGGGATGACCGCCAGAATTATTTTGCATGAATACGATCATATTGAGGGAAAATTATTCATCGATTATTTAAAGCCCTTGCGTCGTAAAATATTACAAGGAAAATTGAATGATATTTCTAAAGGGAAAGTAAAAGTGGATTATAAAATGATTCTACTTAAATAACACTTAGCTTTATTAGCAGTTAAACTAAAATATGCCATTCAAGTTCAAAAAATATTTTTTATTGGCAAGCGTACTGCTTATCCAGCACTTAAAAGTGGTTGCCCAGGATTCTACCTTCAATGATCAAGGTCAAAAGTTTACTTTAACGGAGGCCATTGTGCGTAATCATTTTGATTACAAAGAAATTTTAAAAAAAATTAAAGAGGATACTAGTTTTTATAAAGCATTTAAAACATTGCGAACCATTGGATATAGTTCTTACAATTTCATTGAAATGAAAGATAAGAACGAAAAAGTGGTAGCTACCTTAAATAGCAAAACCAAACAAACCAGAAAAGACAATTGCAGATCGATGGAAGTGTTGGAAGAAACTACTTCAGGTAATTTACGCAATGCTGCTGGAGAGTATAATTACGTGACCCCTTCCTTATATGCTAGCTTATTTTTTACTAAAGGAACTATTTGTGGAGAAACCAATATAGTGAAAGGTAAAAAAAGAGTAGTGGAAGGCAGCAATATGGAAAAAGCAAAAGAACAATTAAAAATGTTATTTTTCAATCCAGGGAAAAAAATACCCGGTATTCCTTTTATTGGCAATAAGCTTGACTTGTATGACGAGTCGGCGCACGAGTTGTACGATTACAAACTAGACTATGTCGAGTACCATGGCCAATTGGCTTATGTATTTGATGTACAACCTAAACAAGACTTAGGCTTTTTTAATAAGGACAGAGTGGTAGTGGATCAAATGATTACTTGGTTTAACCCAAAAACATTAGAAGTCCTAGGGCGCAATTATTCTTTAAGCTATAAAGCGGGGGTATACGATTTTAATGTACAAATGGAAGTAGAGATGACTTATTTTAATGGGCAGTTGGTTCCCAAAATTTTAAGATATAAAGGTAACTGGGATATTATTTTCAAAAAAAGAGAACGTGGTTTATTTACAGCCACTTTATTTGATTACAAAAAGGGAGAATAAGGAAACCTTTGGTAGAGTAGCTAATACCTTATAGGACTATACCTTTAAGAAACTAGTTTCAATATACTTTACTACCTCAATTAAACTTCCAGTTTCTTTAAATACGCGCAGTTGTTGGTCGGCGCCCGTCCCATTGGTAAAAATATCTTTTACTTTATTTAAATGGCTACGGCTTCCTAATTCATCTGCAACGCTATCTACAAAATCCAATAGTTCGTTAATGAGGTCAACCACAGGTACTTCTTTTTCTTTTCCAAAGTCTATTAATTTTCCATCAATGCCGTATCTACTGGCCCTCCATTTGTTTTCATTGATTAAGGCGCGTTGATAATTAATGAAATTGATATTTTGTCGACGAAGGCTAAATATTTTGGCGCAAATGGCTTGGAAAAAAGCAGCGATGGTAATGGTTTCTTGCACCGTCATGGGTACATCGCAAATTCTAAATTCAACAGTGTTAAATACCGGGTGTACGCGTAAATCCCACCATATTTTTTTACCATCATCAATACAATTTGTTTTAATAAGTAGTTGAATAAACTTTTCATACGCTTCAATGCTTTCAAAAGTATCTGGAATACCTGTTCTTGGAAATTTATCAAATACTTTACTGCGGTAAGATTTATAACCTGTGTTACGCGTTTCCCAAAAAGGCGAATTGGTACTTAATGCATAAATATGAGGTAAAAAATATCTAGCGGTGTTGGCAATTTGTATCGCCATACTTCTATCTTCTATACCAACATGCACATGCAATCCAAAAATTAAATTACTTCTAGCTGCTTGCTGCAATTCATTTAAAATAGCTTGATAGCGCGACTGGTCCGATACCAATTGTGTTTCCCATAAACTAAAAGGGTGGGTGCCTGAAGCGCCAATACTATAGCCTAGTCCACTTGCAACTTCCGAAACATGGGTTCTTAATTCTAAAATTTCCTGATAGGCTTCATTTACATTTTGACATATCCCTGTGCCTACTTCCACCACGGCTTGGTGCATCTCGGCCTTAATTTTGTCTTTAAATTTTTTTTGTCCTTCGTTGACAATAGCTTGCTGATGGCTTTTTAATTCCTTGGTAGAAGGGTCTAATACCATATACTCTTCTTCCACCCCAATGGTAAATTGATTTAATTGCGTTGTTGCCATCGGTATGAAATTACTTAAATTTTTACTCTGCGTATAAAAAAAAATACCCCGTCTCTAAAATTGCGACGGGGTAGAGAATTTATTAAGAGAAGAGTAGCTTCGTGTTTCGATTATCTGTGGTAAGAATTCTCGGTCTCGTTTTCTCTTTCTTTTTCGTAGGCTTTAATAATGGCTTTTACCAATTTATGTCTAACTACATCTTCCTCATCTAATTGTATATGTGCAATGCCTTCAATATTTTGCAATATGCGAGAGGCTTTTTCCAATCCACTTTTTTGATTTCTAGGTAAATCCACCTGGGTAGGGTCACCTGTAATAATCGCCTTGGCATTAGAACCAATACGGGTTAAAAACATTTTAATTTGTAAATCATTGGCGTTTTGAGACTCGTCCAAGATAATAAAGGCATTGTCTAAAGTACGACCTCTCATATAAGCCAAAGGGGCAATTTCAATTGTACGCGTGGTCATATAATAACCCAATTTATCGGCAGGTATCATATCATCTAGGGCATCATATAATGGGCGTAAATAAGGATCAATTTTTTCTTTTAAATCACCTGGTAAAAAACCTAAGTTTTCACCTGCTTCCACCGCAGGTCGGGTTAAAATAATTTTCTTTACCACTTTATTCTTTAAAGCCCTTACTGCTAAGGCCACTGCGGTATAGGTTTTTCCCGTACCGGCAGGTCCAATAGCAAATACAATGTCATTTTTATCGGCAGCCTGTACCATTTTTTTCTGGTTGGCTGTTCTGGCTCTAACGGTTTTTCCATTGGGGCCAAAAACCAACACTTCATTGGGATTTTTGTCAATAAAATTATCGATCACCTCGGCATCATCCCCTCCTAAAATTTGTTCAAAGTAGTTTTCACTCAAATGGCCATTGCGTTGCATATACTGAATGATCAAGTCAATTTTTTCTTTGGCTAAATCAATCTGCTCTGGTGCGCCGCTTAGTTTAATCTGAGTACCTCTTGATAAAATTTTGAGTAAAGGAAATTTCTTTTTTAAGATGTCGAATTTGTTGTTGTTAACGCCGAAAAATTCAATAGGGTTAACGGTTTCTAAATTGATGATGGTTTCAGTCAATGGATTAGAATTTAAGGGTTAGTATTGTTTTTTATCAGCCTAACATAAATTTAAATTAACTAAAACAAAATAACAAGGAATAAATACGCACAAATGTGCATTACTAAAATTGATAACATTCCGTTCTTAATTTGTTAAAGAAGAAGTAACATTCTAGGATGCAAGCTTGAGCAAAATGATTGCTGTAGGAGATTAAGCGTTTTGCTAAGCTTGTTTTAGCGAAGCAATCATGGCAATAGGGTCGGCTGCTTTAAATACAGTAGTTCCAGCCACGAGTACATCTGCGCCAGCTTTTACTAATGCGGCAGCATTGTTCATATCCACACCGCCATCAATTTCAATAAGCGTTGTAGCATTTGAATTCACAATGATTTGTTTTAGGGCTTTTACTTTTTCATAAGTGGGCTCGATAAACTTTTGCCCACCAAATCCAGGGTATACGCTCATCACACATACCAGATCAATTTCTTTTATAAAAGGAGTAAGTACAGACACATCGGTATCTGGATTAATGGCTACTCCTGCTTTCATACCATGCGCTTTAATTTGTGCTAGGGTAGTAAGCAAATTGGGGCAGGCTTCATAATGTATAGTTAAAATATCAGCACCGGCTTTTTTAAAAGCTTCAATGTATTTTTCGGGTTGAACTATCATTAAGTGTACATCACATACTTTGCTTGTGGCTTTTCTTATTTGTTCAATGATAGGTAAGCCAAAACTAATATTGGGAACAAAACTTCCATCCATTACGTCTAAGTGAAAATATTCCGCTTCACTTTCATTAAGCATGGCACAAGCTTCCCCTAATTTTAAAAAATTAGCTGCTAATAAGGAGGGGGCAATTATGGCCATAGAATCAATTTGGTACAAAGGTCTATTTTTTTTGAGGATTTTACAATTAATATGACTTAATTGTGACATAAATTAGAGTTAATCATGACTTTAATTAGCACGATCATTCATTTTAGTATTTACTTTTACCTCCAATTAATAATCCTATGAAACAAATTAGCTTTTTACTTTTATTGGCATTATTAGCCAATACTGCTCCAGCGCAGGACTCTGTTTTATTTGCAGGGGAGCATCATTTTAAAAACGTTATTCAACTTACGAATGGGGGAGACAATGCAGAAGCCTATTGGAGTTTCGATGGCCAACGCATTACTTTCCAAAGATCCAATCCAAAAGAAGGAATTAATTGTGATCAGATTTTCATGGGGATAGTTCCTACAAAAAATACTGAACCTTTTACTTACAAATCGATTAGTGGTGGAAAGGCAAGAACAACCTGTTCTTATTTTACTAAAGATGGGGCGCACATTATATATGCATCTACTAAAAATGGGGGAGATGATTGTCCGCCTGCAGTAGATCGTGCGAAGTATGGCAATAAATATATTTGGCCTTTGTATAGTAGCTATGATATTTTTATGGCGGATACCAGTGGTAAAATTATCAAGCAATTAACTAAGTCCGATGGATATGATGCAGAAAGCACACTATCCTACGATGGAAAAAAAATGATTTACTGCAGCGTGAAAGATGGTGACTTAGATTTATATGTAATGGAATTAGCAACGGGTAAAGAAATTAGAGTAACCAATACCTTAGGTTATGATGGAGGAGCATGGTTTAGTCCTGATGGAAAGAAAATTGTGTGGAGAGCAAGTAGGCCAACTGCACCAGAGGAGGTAGAAGAATATCAAAGTTTATTAAAAGAAGGCTTGGTGGCCCCCACAAAAATGGAAGTATGGGTGGCGAATGCCGATGGTACCGATGCGAAACAGATTACCCATTTAGGTCAAGCCAATTGGGCACCTAATTTCACTCCCGACGGGAAACATATCATTTTTTGTAGTAACCACGAATACAAGCGTGGATTCCCTTTTAATATGTATTTAATTGACCTAGAGGGCAACCACTTGGAAAAAATTAGTAGAGACAAAGGATTTGATGCTTTTCCCATGTTTAGCCCAGATGGCAAAAAAATCATGTTCTCTTCCAATAGAAATAATGGGGGAAGCAGGGATACCAATTTATTTGTAGCCGATTGGGTAGATTAATTCATTAAAATTGATATATTAGCTTAGTCAAATTGACGCTACTACTTTTAAATTTCAAACATGAATACAGGTTTATTGCATTTGCACAATCTTTTAAGATGGGTCATTTTAATTACATTGATTCTGTCTATTGCTAAATTATTGACCAAGCAAGACGCGCTTAAAACAAGTAAAATTTTATTGATTAGTGCCCATACCACCTTGGTTTTAGGCCTTTACCAGTACTTTTTTGGCCCAGTAGGTTTCCAATTAATCAGCCAAGCGGCTGGGGGCATGAAAGAAGTAATGAAGGATGCGGCTGGTCGTTTTTGGGCGGTAGAGCACATCTTATCCATGCTCATTGCCATTGCCCTAATTACTATTGGTCACATCAAATACAAAAGGGGGGGTAAGCCAGGCACGACAAGTACTTTTTACCTCATTGCTTTATTGCTAATTTTGTCCGCTATTCCTTGGCCTTTTAGGGCTGGAATTGGTCGCCCATGGTT
>CANHOY010000073.1 GCA_947462495.1 Bacteroidota bacterium | reverse complement strand
CAGTACATGCGCAATATGTTGCAGCTAAATAATGGGGATGGGACTTTTAGTGAAATAGGTCAGTTATCAGGTATCTCCAATACCGATTGGAGTTGGTCTCCCCTTTTTGCCGATTTAGACAATGATGGCTGGAAGGACTTATATGTGAGTAATGGTTACTTACGCGATTTTACCAACATGGATTTTTTGAAATACAAATATGACTTTATTCAAAAAAAGGGGCGCTTACAAAGAGAAGATGTATTAGATATTATTAAAAAAATGTCTTCTTCCAATGTGGTTAATTATACTTTCCAAAACAATCAAGATTTAACCTTTAAGAATGTTGGAAAAAAATGGGGCTTAACTACGCCTTCCAGTAGCAATGGAGCTGCTTATGTGGACTTAGATAACGATGGCGACTTAGATTTAGTGGTTAATAATATCAATCAACCTGCTTTCATTTATCGCAATAACGCAGAAAAGGAAAATCAAAATCATTTCCTGCAAATTAAGTTAGCAGGTGCCAAAAAAAATACGGATGGTTATGGCGCCATGGTAACCATCTATCAAAAAAATAATAAGCAATACCTAGAGCAAATGCCTGCCAGAGGATTTCAATCTACAGTATCTCCTATTCTGCACTTTGGATTAGGCAAAGAAACAATTATTGACTCCCTAAGAATTGTTTGGCTTGGGGGTAAAGAACAAATGCTTACTAATATAAAATCAGATCAGTTAGTTACTTTGAAAGAAACAGAAGCAACGCATCAATACAAAGCACCAAATGCTAAGCTTTCTATTTTTAAGGAAGTAAGTAGCCCTATAAAATATGCAAGTGCCGAAAATCTTATCAATGATTTTAAACGCCAAACCTTATTGGTTAACCCATTGTCATTTAGTGGCCCTAGTTTAGTAAAAGGAGATGTCAATGGGGATGGATTAGAAGATGTTTTTGCCGGCGGTGGTAGCGGCAAGCCAGGATCTCTTTATATTCAAGAAAAAAATGGGCAGTTCAGTCAAAAATCACCTTCTGTATTTGAGGCAGATGCTTTGGGGGAGGATGCTGATGCTTTATTTGTAGATGTTAATAATGATGGCTTTAATGATTTATATGTGGTAAGTGGTGGCTATCATAATTATCAAGTGGGAGATGTTTTATTTCAAGATAGATTGTATCTCAATGATGGGAAGGGTAATTTTTCTAAAGCTCCTAATTCATTACCTGCCATGAAAGGAAGTAAAAGTTGTGTTCGCGCAGCGGATGTGAATGGAGATGGCTTTATGGATTTATTTGTAGGGGGTCGAAATGTTCCTGGCCGATATCCTGAAAGTCCTCAAAGCTATTTATTGATCAACGATGGCAAAGGAAATTTTACTGATAAAATAGAATCTATCGCCCCGCAGTTAAAAAATGTGGGCATGGTAACCGATGCAGTATGGTATGATATTAACCATGATAAAAAAATGGATTTAATTTTGGTGGGAGAATGGATGCCTATTATGGCAATGGTAAATGTGAATGGTAAACTAGAAAATAAAACTACTAGCTATTTTGATAAAGAATATAGTGGCTGGTGGAATAAATTATTGCTAACCGATTTAAATGGCGATGGCTTTCAGGATTTGGTGATTGGGAATATGGGTTTGAATAGCCAGGCCAAAGCCAGTGATAAAGAACCTGCCGATATGTATTATAAAGATTTTGATAATAATGGATCGGTGGACCCTATCCTTTGTTTTTATATTCAACACAAAACCTATCCCTATGTAACTCGTGATGAATTATTAGAACAAATGAGCATCATGCGTACCCGATTTACCGATTATCAATCCTATTCCAATACAACTTTGGATGAAGTGTTTACTTCTGACGAATTAAAAAATGCAAAACATCTTCAGGCCAATGATCTTACTACTTCCTATTTTGAAGGTAGTGCTGATGGAAAATTTCATAAAAAGGATTTACCCCTTCAGGCGCAATTTTCGCCCGTATTTACCATTAATGCCCTTGATTATAATAATGATGGAAATATGGATTTGATTTTATGCGGCAATATGAATCAAGCGCGTATTCGCTTTGGAAAATATGATGCCAATTTTGGCATGCTATTAAAGGGAGATGGCAAAGGCCATTTTAATTATGTTACTCAACAAGAATCTGGCTTCCATATACGGGGAGATGTTCGAACTGTCCTTAGCATTAAAAATAATTTGCTGTTTGGTATTAATCAACAACCTATTAAAGTTTATCAACCTAGATAAGTGGAACCCTCTTGAATTAAAATAATTAAAATGAAAAAAGATTTAGTGAAGTTGGCCAACAAGAAAATTAAATGGTTCCCTTATTTATTGATTGCATCTATTTTTTTAATTCAAATAACTTCCTGTGCTCCCAAAAAACAAGTTCCTAGTTTTACCAATAAGGAGTTGGCTAAAGTTATTTTTACGATGACGGATATTATGCTACAGGATATCACCAATCCGCCCTTAGCCGCTCGGTTTTTTTCTTACACTTGTTTAGCGGGTTATGAAGTAATAGCTCAATATGATACAAGTTTTAAATCCATGTATGGTAAATTGAATGGCTACCCTGAAATAAAAATTAAACCCGCAGCGCTTCCGTATTCCAATCAATTAAGTGCCTTATTGGCCATGATGGAAACAGCCAAAAAAATACAACCCTCTGGTCCTTTAATGGGTGCTTTTGAACAAAAGTTTATTGATTCTTGTAAGCAATTGGGTTATGATGAGGAGACGATCAATAACTCAATGGCCTATGCGCAAGCCATTAGTAAGGAAATATTGGCTTACGCTAAAGCCGATGGTTATAATAAAATTAGCAATTTACCAAGGTATACACCTCGCACTGATGCAGGCTATTGGTATCCCACCCCTCCCGCTTTTATGGCAGCAGTTGAACCCTATTTTAAAACTGTACGTCCATTTACTTTAGATTCTTCCAGTCAATTTAAACCTATCCCTCCTGTAGCTTATAGTCCTACAAAAGGTTCTCCTTTTTATAATTATACAGAAGCGGTCTATAAGGAAGGAAAAGAATTATCAGAGGAGCATCGATTAATTGCCGCTTTTTGGGATTGTAATCCATTTGCTGTTCAAAATGGTGGTCATCTTCAATATGGGTTAAAGAAAATTTCACCGGGCGCACATTGGATGGGTATTGCAGGCATTGCTTGCGAAAAGTCCAATAAAAGTTTTGAGCAATCTTTACAAATATATACTTCCGTTGCTATGGGTTTAATGGATGCCTTTATTACTTGCTGGGATGAAAAATATAGAAGCAATCGAGTTCGTCCAGAAACAGCTATTCGTAAACTAATAGATCCTCAATGGGAGCCGCTTTTACAAACTCCGCCCTTCCCAGAATATTTGAGTGGGCATTCCGTTATATCCTCTGCCTCTGCAGCAATTCTTACCCATTATTTTGGAGATAATTTTGCTTACACTGATAATGTAGAAGTAGTGTATGGATTACCATCCAGAAAATTTGAATCTTTTAATAAGGCAGCAGCAGAAGCCGGCGTATCCAGATTTTATGGTGGGATCCATTTTATGGATGCCATTACCAACGGGCAACAGCAAGGCGGAAAAGTTGGTGAATGGTTACTTCAAAAAATTAAATAACTTTTATTATTGATTAAGGCTTTGCTTTAATTAATAATAAATAAGCTGCTATATCCGCCAAATTTTTTTCGGTGAGTCCAGTAGTACTAGGTTCCGGCATCAAACTTTTTTCTTGCTTTTTCTTGGAACTAATTTTATCTTGTGCAATAACATGTTGCACCCCCGAAATATCTTTGATCACAATAGATTGCTTGTTTTCTGAAATCAAAAACCCAAATAAGGATTCTCCTTCAATGGTATTTACCAACCAAGGCTCATAGCCAAAAACAATGGAAGCACTTGGATTAACCATGGCATCTAGTAAGGCAATTTTATCAAACTTTTTTCCTATTTGGGTAAGTTCCGGTCCTATCCTATTTCCTTTCAATTCAACCATATGACAGCTACTACAATTGTTAATAAAAATAGTATTACCTGCCTTCGCATCTCCAACTAATTTTGCAATGCTACTTACCGAATACATTTTATCGGTACCATTTCGTTTCACATAGTTTCCAGCCTGCACTCTTACCCCTAAATCTGGATTATTAAAAATATGTTCTGCTACCGCAGGCATTAATTCGACAGGTAATTTATTTTCCGCCATTAATCCAATAACCATTTGGCCTCCCATTGAATCCAATACCATCTCCTTGGCTATTCTTTTATGATCTACTAATGGTTGACGACTATCTAATAAAAGCTGCAGCTTCCCTTTCATTAATGCCAGCTTGCGCTGATAAGAAGTATTTACATTAATCTTGGACCAGTCTACTAACTCAAACCAATCATTACTTTGTTTAAATGATAACCAATACAAGGATTGTTCTTTCACATCCGTCAATACAGAATTGGTTAATTGCAACATGGCATTGGCCGCAGCTTTATCATTAATAAAAGCGAGTGCTGTAATCATTTGGGCTCTATCTTCTAAGGATAAGCTTGAAGCTGCTGCTCTTTGAGCAATATCATTGACCGCATTCACCGAATGAAGTCGCCAAGCAAAATCGGTCATGGGTTTACTCCATCTTAAAGGAATATTTGTTTGATTAGGGTAAAATGAATTTATTAATTCTTTGTACCAAGTATCGGCATCTGCCTCCATAGCACTTCCTAATGTTTCAAGATACCATCTATCTTTCCCATCGTACTTACCTGCAATGGTAAGTAGTATTTCTTTTTTCACTTTAAAGGAAGAATCTCTTAGCGCCACTGCAACTTCTCTGCGAACAAATGAAGAAGGGTCTGTTGACAGTTTTACCGCCCATGGTAGTATGTTTTGATTCACTTGTCTTAAGGACTTAAAAGCAGTGGCTCTTATTTTTTCATCTTTGTCCGTTAACACTTTTTCTACTTCCTTTTTCCCTTCCGCCCCTAACTGCGCTAATAGCCATATTGCCCTTGCTCTTACATATGGATTCTCGTCCTGAAGTAATTTTTTTACTGGCGCTATCACGGCTTCGCCCTGTTGCTTTAATTTTTCAAAAGCAATATTGCGCACATTCACGGCTGGATTTTTCAATGCTTCTAATTGACCTTGTATGGTATTAAAATCAAGTGTCGGGGCAATGAGTTTTTTATTTTTGGGAGTAATTCTAAAAATTCTTCCATAACCAATACTATCTTTCATTTGATGACCCCCCACTACTGGATCATACCAATCGGCAATATAAATTGAACCATCCGTTCCAATGGTTACATCTGAAGGACGAAAGGATTTTTCTTTTTTCTTATTCTCAAGCGTATCATTCCATACATAAGTTTCATTGTTGCCTGCAATAGAGGTAATAAAATTTTGTTTTGCACCTAAATTATATCCAGACTCAGATACCGAAGGATGATAACCAAATATTACATTACGACCTGCGTCCGCACTAAGTAACATGCCTCTATAATTTTTACCCAATGCATCCGATTCATAAAAAGCCACACCGGTGGGTGAACCTGCACCTGACCTATCCCCTGCAGGCATTACTCCTGGATCTTCTTGGTGCCAATGCGCTGTAAAAATTTCCTGCCCCGGACGTTGATCTGCTTGCCAATACCTTGTTCCATCGGTGCTAAAATAGCCAGCATTCCCACCCTCCATTAACCAAGTAGTACGACAAGTCACCACTTGGTCGTCATTGTCATTTTGCCAAAGGTTGCCATAAGAATCCGGAATGACTTCATAGGAGTTTCTAAAATTATGCCCCATTACTTTCAGTCCAGTCCCATCTGGATTGATGCGAAGTGCTAAACCACCCACCCAAACTTTACCATCATCACTTCGACGGTTTCCTTCATTTTTATTGTTGTATGGAGAGCCTCCTGTGTAAATGCTTCCTGAACGTAAATTCCAGCCACTTTTATCCGTCACCATATGCGGCCCAGCATTGCCCGTATTAAAATACCAATTGCCATCAGGCCCTGCAGTAAGCGCATGTAGTGAATGATCATGGTCTTTGCCACCAAAACCAGTTAACCTAATTTCTTTGGTATCTGCTTTATCATCCCCATTGGTATCTGTATAAATAATTAAATTGGGCGAACAGGAAACAATTACTTTATTTCCAATTATTGCAATACCCACTGGCGAAATCAAATCCTTATCTTCCACAAATACCTTCGACTTATCTGCTTTTCCATCCTGATTGGTATCTTCAAGAATCATAATTCGATCTCCTTTGGTATGATGCAAGGCCTTTGAAGAATCATTGTTGAAGTTTCGATAATTGACCGCTTCGGTTACCCAAATTCTCCCTTTGAAATCCACATCCATATTGGTAGGATTGTAAAACATAGGCGACTCTGCCCAAAGCGTAACTTCTAAATCATCCGCTAAATAAAGACCAGTTGTATTATTAGAATTGACTGTTTGACATGCAGTAAAATAAAGCACAGCGAAAAAAGATATACTGCCGAGTAAAAAAGAATATTTTGTTTTTTTCATTGATTGAAATTAAAAATCCATAGAAGTAAAGTATTGAATATTAGCGTTGATTATATTGTAATAAATGTTTAATCCATTATTAATGATCCAGTTTATTTTAAAAAAATATTTTTTAAAAATTGTAAATTTTGCTGATAACTTTTCACCGTCTCTCCTCCCTTTGGAAGTGCGCCCTCTATCTGCATCCACCCATTACCAATATAATTAGTTTCTTGAACTGCTTCCCCAATGGCTTTCCAATTATTAACCCCCTCACCCAATAAAAAACCATTTTCTTTCATATGTAATTCACAAATTCTATCCTTACCCAATTTTTTAAATTCTTTTACTGTATCAAAACCCGCATCGGTTACATTGCAAAAGTCATAATAGATTTTTACATTTTTAGAACCCACCTGATCGATGATTTCAATTTGCTCATCCGCATTTAGGTAAGATTCGATTCCTAAAATGACTCCATTTTTTTCGGCATGCGGTGCTACTTTTTTTAAACGTCTAATGACTTCTTGTTTACCCTTCGCATCATTGCGCAAATCATTATTGTTAAAAAAGGCTAGTAATACCAATGGCGCTGAAAGATTACGGGCCACATCAATACTATCCCATACCCATTGCTCCGTCCGAGGATCCGATTTATAAGGTACACTATTAAATACCCCTAAGGCAATACTAGAAATTTCAACCCCTGTTGTTTTAGCATAATGTAAATACTCCTGTTGAACCGATGTCTCTCTCAAACGAAGATGATTACTTTCAGAACCCATACTTACCATAATACCATCCAAGCCTATTTTTTTTGCTATTTCAAAAACACCCGTATCGCAATCTTTACCTAAGCTCCAATCGCAGGCTCCAATTTTAAAATTTCTTTTTTTAACAGCTGTTTCAGCCAATGAAGCCATTGAACTTCCCGCAAAAAAAGTCAACAAACTTAATTGCTGAATAAAGGATCTCCTTGATTTTTGGTTTATTTCATTTATCATAAATTGCAATTTTGCACGCTTTATTAAATATATAAAGTTTAATTGAAATTGAATGCTGAAAAACGACTCAATCATAAAAAGGCCCAGCATTATTGCCAGGCCTTTTAATTCGAATTAAATGTGGAGTCGAGGGGAGTCGAACCCCTGTCCAAACAATGTTACCATTGATCTTCTACATGCTTATTG
>CANHOY010000072.1 GCA_947462495.1 Bacteroidota bacterium | reverse complement strand
CCATACACCAGCAATGTAAAATAAGGGGGATTCAATGATTGAAATGCAATGTGGGTATTTTTCTTTTTCAATTTGTTGCCATTCAAAAAAATGAGAAGCTAAAACCAGGCAACGCTTAGTATGAATGGTGGACTGAGCTACTTTGTTAGTTAGGATGGTTTCGGCTTTAATATTTAAGGTCGTATATTTTTTTCGAGACTCGATTAATTCTTTTTCATTGCGTACCCAATTAGGAATCAATTCCCAATGCATTAATCCAGGCCTCAAGGTTTTCTCCTTAAAAATTACCGGCCATTGATCATAGGCGAAACCAGATTGAACTGGAATGTCAATGGAATCCAAATCCAATACAGTACTACCTATTTTTATAGTTTGCTTTTTAGGTATTTTAATGCCAATGACATAACACATATACTACAAATATATATAGAATGTTTCCCCATTTATTGAACAAAACATATTTATTTTTGTTAAATAAAAAGAAAAATTAAAATATATATGTATCCTCAAGTAGTAGTATTAAATGACAAAATTAGCGGCATTAGGTCTCAACTTTTAGCACATCCAGTATATACAAAAATTAATAATCTAGAAGGACTAAAAAAATTCACGCAATTCCATGTTTTTGCTGTTTGGGATTTTATGAGCTTACTAAAGTCCCTTCAAATTGGTTTAACAAGTGTTCAACTTCCTTGGGTTCCAGTGGGCACGGCCAATACAAGGTATTTGATTAATGAAATTGTATTAGGTGAGGAATCTGATGTGGATGAGCATGATAATAGAATTAGTCATTTTGAATTGTATTTAAAGGCCATGCAGCAAATGGGCGCTTCTACCATTTTTATAGATGCTTTATTACAAGAGATAGCGCAAGGCAAATCTATTGAAATGGCTATTCAGCAATCGAAATTGCCAACACAAGTAAAAGCATTTTTACAATATACATTTGAGATAGCCCAGCATGCGCCCTTGCATGTGAAAGCGGCGGTATTTACATTTGGCAGGGAGGATTTAATTCCAGATATGTTCACTGCAATTTTAAACAAAATTTATGCGGATCATCCTGATCAAGTTTCTACATTCAAATACTATATTGAAAGGCATATTGAAGTGGATGGCGGACATCATAGTCAACTGGCCTTGGAAATGGTGGCCGAATTATGTGGAAATGATAATGCAAAGTGGGAGGAAGCGACCAATGCTTCACTAAAAGCATTAGAAATGAGGTCGATTCTATGGGATGCGATTTTTGAAAGTATTAAGGAGTAGTTTTTTTTATTAATTTTAATTCAAATAGCGTAAAATATGTTGCATTCGATTGGTACTTGTTTATGGTTTGATGGAAAAGCAAAAGAAGCCGCTCATTATTATAAGGAGGTGTTTGGTGAGGTGATTATTCTTTCTGAGAATCCCATGGCTGTTGTGTATAACATGTATGGTCGACGATTTATGAATTTGAATGCGGGTCCCGGTTACCCAATAAATCCATCTATTTCTTTTTTTATAAGTGTTGACACAGAGGCTGAGATGGACGCTATTTGGGAGAGATTAATTGTTGATGGTAAAATTTTAATGCCATTGAATAAATATCCTTGGAGTGAAAAATATGGGTGGTGTGCCGATAGGTATGGAGTAAACTGGCAATTGATGTTAGATCATAAGAGCCGTTCTGTAATTATGCCTAATTTAATGTTTACGGGCAATCAAAATGGGAAAGCAAAGCAAGCCATTGAATATTATTCAAGTTTATTCGCTAATTCTAACACAGTTCAAATAGAAACTTATCAAAAAGGGGAACCTGATGTAGAGGGAAATGTTAAATATGCTCAATTTGAATTGAATGAACTTTCATTTGGAGCAATGGATAGTTCGGCCCCTCATCAGTTTAGTTTTAATGAAGGGGTTTCTTTTATTATTACGGTAGATAAACAAGAAGAGATAGATTACTTTTGGAATTATTTAGTAAGCGAAGGTGCTCCTGGAAGATGCGGATGGTTAAAAGACAAATTTGGAGTGAGTTGGCAAATTGTACCTAGTGTACTTGGAAAGCTAATGACCAATCCAGCGACAGCTCCCAAAGCCACTTATGCATTTTTGCAAATGTCTAAGTTTATCATCGCCGATTTAGAGAAGGCGGTGGAATAGGAGCGAGCTTGGAAGAATTTGCTGATGATGTTAAGGCAATTTTGAAGTCAAATTTTTGAATTTTAAATTTAGTTTAAAGCTATAAATATAAAAAATTATAATATATATTTAAATATAAATGATTGTTATATATATTAAGACAACAAATTTTAGGCTATTACATACACCACATGGGTATTTTCAATATTTTAGATCACATAATAATGATTAAAACATAGTCATTATGTATTAATATTTATTTTAATGTAAATACATGTACTTAACTACTTTCTCTCTAATTCAATGTTCCTACTTCTTTTTGTTTCTTTTTTCCATCATTGTTTTGTTTGACATCCTCATTCGATTTAAATCTCCCTTTAAACTAAAAACTTTTTTCATATTATTTGTGCTTTCTATTCTTGTTGGTTCTTTTAATTTGTTTATAAGGACTGAGCCAGATCAGTATGTGCTTATTAACATGACTTGCGCAATGATTGTTGGAACTTCAATGGTTCAAATATTTACTAATTTATATTTTATCCAACACAGAAAAATTGCAAATATTTATACAATTGCTGCTTATACGGTTTATATATTTTTGATATTTTATGTAGAAATTGTAGGATATGAAACTGTTTTTCCAAAATCAAGTATGATAAATAGTTTAGGGGATCAATTTGCTAAAAGTGTTAACCTGCCCAAGTATATTGATTTTTTTTTAGAACTAGATTTTATACTATTTAATTTATTTTGTCTTTATTATATTTTTAATATTCTATTTAAATTTTCATATAAGAATATTTATTTTAAAAAAATACAAGTCTGGACATTTTGTTTTTTTATGGTCATTTTTACGCAAATAATTCTTATTATTCTTTCTTTTATTTTTAAATTTCCTAATGAGTTTAATACTTATATCCGAATTGTATTTGTCTTAGCTTTACTATTAATTATTTTATATAGACCTAGTTTTATTAATAAGAATGGTTCTAAAATATCATTTGGGTTTCTATTTAAAAGTGATTCTTTTGAAACTAAGATAAATGAAATAGATTTTGACTTTCACTTTTATAATAATATGTATTATAAAAATCAAACAGCTAATCTTCTAGAATTTTCCAATATAATGGGAGTTAATAAAGATTCTTTATTGAATCATATCTACTTTAAATATTCAATGGGTTTTGATGATTTAATCAATAAAAACAGGATTGAGTATTTCATAGAAATTATGAAACAGCCTGAGAATAAAAATTTTACCATTGATGCATTAGGTAAAGAAGCTGGATTTTCATCCAGACAAAATTTGTATAAGCCTTTCAAAAAATTCCATGGAGGCAATCCTTCCGATTTGCTATATGCTTTAGGAGACTAATAACATTGAATTTATAATCTACTCTTGGGGTTGCCGGCTCATTTCATTCGCCGTCATCCCAAATGTGCTCCTTACCCAAAACTTGTCCCGATTTATCGGGAGCCTTTCAAACAAACGCGTCGCGTTTGTTTGGCTTTTTTAACGCTCCCCAACTTACGAAAGCTCGCTTTCGACACAGCCTCGAAACAAAAAAGCCTCTCATTTGCATGAGAGGCTTTGTAGAGCGTACGGGATTCGAACCCGTATTACCTCCGTGAAAGGGAGGTGACCTAACCCTTAGTCGAACGCTCCAGGTTCACTATGTTATTAGGGTCGCAAAAATAGGTCGCAAACGCTTTACTGCCAAAAGATTTTTCCTTTTTTAGTGAATATCAATACAGTAGCGGGTCTTTTAAAACCTATGCTTAAAATACTGGTATACTGACTAGAATCCACAAATACGACCAGTTGTTTGTATAAAACCTTGATTTTGTTGATTTCTTCTTAGTTATTTAGGGCTTATTTTTTAAAAAGATGGTACCTTTGCATCTCCTATTGAAAAATAAAAATTTATACAATGAGTTCAGTTAAAGTTGCAATCAATGGTTTTGGCCGTATCGGTCGTTTGGTTTTCCGCCAAATTTACAACATGGAAGGTATCGAAGTAGTGGCGATCAATGACCTTACTTCTCCTGCAGTGTTGGCACATCTATTAAAGTATGATAGCGCACAAGGTCGTTTTGATGCAGAAGTTAAATCAACTGAAGATTCAGTCTTAGTGAACGGTCATGCGGTAAAAATATATGCACAACGCGATCCTGCTCAAATTCCTTGGGGAGCGCACAATGTAGATGTTGTAATTGAATCAACTGGATTTTTTACAGATAAAGAAAAGGCGGAATTACATATTAAAGCAGGTGCGAAGAGAGTAGTTATTTCTGCTCCAGCAACGGGCGATATGAAAACAGTGGTATTTAATACCAACCACGAAATTTTAGACGGTACTGAAACAGTTATTTCTGGGGCATCTTGTACTACCAACTGTTTAGCGCCAATGGCTAAAGTATTAGAAGATAAATTCGGCATTATTACAGGCTTAATGTTAACAGTGCATGCTTATACAAATGATCAAAATACGCTAGACGGGCCTCATCCAAAAGGTGATTTACGTCGTGCACGTGCAGCTGCTGGAAATATTGTACCTAACAGTACTGGTGCTGCAAAAGCAATTGGATTGGTATTACCTTCTTTAAAAGGAAAATTAGATGGATCTGCTCAACGTGTTCCTACTATCACTGGTTCTTTAACAGAATTAACTACCATCTTATCTAAAAAAGTAACTGCAGAAGAAGTAAACGCAGCAATGAAAGCAGCGGCTAACG
Organism: Bacteroidota bacterium; assembly: GCA_947462495.1. Classification (GTDB taxonomy): domain Bacteria; phylum Bacteroidota; class Bacteroidia; order Chitinophagales; family Chitinophagaceae; genus Sediminibacterium. Next base: position 3,105 of record CANHOY010000072.1, on the reverse strand, counting down.
AATCTTTCGGTTATACTGAAGATGAAATTGTAAGTTCTGATGTAATTGGAATTTCATATGGCTCATTGTTTGATGCTACACAAACAAAAGTAATGACTCAAGGAGATGTGCAAATGGTTAAAACAGTTAGCTGGTATGATAATGAAATGAGCTATGTTAGCCAGTTGGTGCGTACGGTTAAATATTTCGCAAGTAAAATTAAATAAGATTTTATAAGATGAATGCCTTCCCTCGGGAGGGCATTTTTAATTAGTATATAAAATAGTATATAAAAGAAATAAATAAAAAATATGAGTTCATTTAAAGATTTTTCTTTCGCTGGCAAAAAGGCCTTAATTCGTGTCGATTTTAATGTGCCTTTAAACGATGCTTTTGAAATTACCGATGACAATCGTATGCGTGCTACTATTCCTACTATTTCTAAAATTTTGAAAGAGGGGGGCAGTGTAATTTTAATGAGCCATTTAGGTCGCCCTAAAGAGGGCCCAACCCAAAAATATTCTTTACAACATATTGTAAAACATTTATCTGAATTGTTAGGTGGAGTCAATGTTCAATTTGCTAATGATTGTATTGGTGCAGAAGCAATCAATAAAGCAGCAGCTTTGCAAACTGGTCAAGTTTTATTATTAGAGAACTTGCGTTTTTATAAAGAAGAAGAAAAAGGAGACATCGCATTTGCTGAAAAATTATCAAAATTGGGAGATGTATATGTGAACGACGCCTTTGGAACAGCACATCGTGCGCACGCATCAACAGCTATTATTGCACAATTCTTTTCAAAAGAAAATAGAACTTTTGGTTTGGTCATGGAAGGCGAAGTCATGAGCGCAGAAAAAGTAATGCATGCTGCACAAAAACCTTTTACTGCTATTATTGGTGGCGCAAAAGTGTCTGATAAAATTTTGATTATTGAAAATTTATTAGATCGTGCTACCGATATTATTATTGGTGGAGGAATGGCCTATACTTTTTTTAAAGCACAGGGGGGTAAAATAGGAAAATCCATTCATGAAGATGATCGTATGCCTTTAGCTTTAGAAATTTTAGCAAAAGCAAAAGCGAAGGGAGTGAATATTCATTTACCTGTTGATAATGTTGTTGCGGATGATTTTAGTAATACAGCCAACACGCAAACTTGTGCAAGTGGAGAAATACCTGATGGTTGGGAAGGGTTGGATGTGGGAGAAAAATCGAGAGAACTTTTTGCTAAAGTTATTTTGGCAAGTAAGACTATATTATGGAATGGGCCTATGGGTGTTTTTGAAATGGAAAACTTCCAAGCTGGAACCAAAGCCATTGCAGTGGCGGTAGCGGAAGCAACTCAAAATGGCGCTTTCAGTTTGGTGGGCGGTGGCGACAGTGTGTCAGCCGTAAACCAGTTTGGCTTTAATGATAAAGTAAGCTATGTAAGTACAGGCGGAGGAGCCATGTTGGAGTATTTTGAAGGCAAAATTCTGCCAGGAATTGCTGCAATTAAATGAAGAAATCGTGAAAAGGACCAATTGAAAAAGAAAAATAAAGAACGGATTTGACTTAAAAATAAGTTAAAAAAGTCCCTCCAGCCTAGCGGGGGGCTTTTTTTTGGCATGTAATTCCGTCATACGCAAAGTTTGGCACCTGCTTTGTATTACCTTTATAAACAAATACAAAACTATGTTACGTAAAAATTTAGGTTTATTCATTTTTTTAGGAGTTATTGTCATCTTATTCGGAATGGGATGCAATGGTTATAATGGATTGATTAACCAAGACGAGAATGTAAATCAAACTTGGAATAATGTTCAAAGTGACTATCAACGTAGAGCCGACCTAATACCCAATTTAGTGGCCTCTGTTAAAGGAGAAGCTAACTTCGAACAAACTACTTTACAAAATGTGATTGCTGCTCGTGCAAGCGCTACACAAATGAAAGTAGATGCCAAGGATTTAACTCCAGAAAAATTACAACAATTCCAAGCCAATCAAGGGCAGTTGTCTCAAGCTTTGGGTCGTTTAATGGTAGTGTCTGAAAACTATCCTAACCTAAGAGCCAATGATGCTTTCCGTGGATTACAAGCTCAATTAGAGGGAACTGAAAATAGAATTAAAGTTTCAAGAAACGATTTTAATGCTGCGGTTGCAGAATACAATAAAAAAGCAAGATCATTTCCAATTAACTTATTAGCAAACGCCTTTGGTTTCAAAACTAAAGAAGGATTTAAAGCAGATGAAGGTGCGTCAAAAGCACCAGAAGTTAAATTTTAACGCATCTCTTTAATAAAAAATATGTGGAATCCCTTTTCGCTTTTTAAAACTAATACAGATAAATTATTGAATACCTCGGACAAGCAAATGCTTGTCCAGGCTATTCAGGCTGCCGAAAAAACAACAAGCGGTGAAATACGATTGTTTGTTGAAGGCAGAGTCAAAAAAGGGGATGCGCTGTCCACGGCTAGAGAAATATTTTTCAAGCATAAGATGAATGATACCAAGGAGCGCAATGGCGTATTGGTTTATGTAGCAGTGGAAGATAAGAAGCTGGCTATTTTTGCCGATCAAGGTATTTATGATAAAGTAGGTATTGAATTTTGGTATAGTCAAGTACAAGAAATGACTGCGCATTTTAAGAATGCAAATTATGTAGAAGGGATGTCTCAAGTAATTGGTAAAATTGGAAAAGCGCTCACTGATCATTTCCCCTATGATCGTGTTTCGGATACCAATGAATTATCGGACGAAATCATGATGGGTAAATAATCAATTAAGCAACTAGACACCATGAGATTTACAAAGTTATTTATTGTTTTTATTGTTGCTATATTTTCATTGACATCTGTTAAGGCGCAAAATGTAATTCCCAAACCTAATCCTCCTGTTTTAGTTACGGATCTAGCGGGGGTGCTTAGTCCTGAAGAAAAGCAATCGTTAGAAAATAAATTAGTGGCTATTGACGATTCTAGTTCGAATCAAATAGCAGTAGTCATACTTCCTACTTTAGACGGTAATCCTATAGAAGAATATGCCACCAAACTTTTTAGAGAGTGGGGGATTGGCAATAAGAAAACCAATAACGGAATTTTGCTCTTGATTGCTATTCAGGATAGAAAAATGAGAATAGAAGTG
>CANHOY010000071.1 GCA_947462495.1 Bacteroidota bacterium | reverse complement strand
CGTTCAGATAAATTCTCATTGTAATCAAAGGAGCCATTACAGTCAGCAGCAGAAACAATTACAATTTTCTTACCCTTCATGCGTTTAACTCTTTCAATAATTTTATAATAACTATTTAAATCGTCCTTAACTACATATACCTGATCAAACGGATGGTGTAATTCAACATAATCTTTTGTCAACGCTTTTAAAGAGTCTATAGAAAGTTTGAAAGTTTTTGCCATAGACAACTCCTCTGCAATTTGAATCGATTTTTCTTTAGCTAGACGATCCTCCATCACTTTTCTAGGAAGTGGAATATTAATTAAATTAGCATTCTTTAAGTAGGTATCATTGGTTTTAACATACCCCGTTGAATTTAATTCAGATTCGTATTTATTACCAAATTCATCATAAGTAACAATAGAATATTCATTATTTGGTCTCACCGTAAATTGATAATTACAATTAGCATCAAGGATACTACTATCAACTAGTAGTTGATTGCCAGTAACATCTTTTTGATACAAGTATAATTTTTTAGTAGTAACACAATTACTGTCTACTAATACGCGACCAGTAATCTTAACAAAAGATTTTTTATAGTCAAAAGCGAATAAATCATCACTGCCATATCTATTAGAACTAAAAAATCCTGAATTACTATTAACAGAAAACCCAATATCGTCTTTAGTACTATTAATAGGATAACCCATATTCTTTATAAGAATCCCCCCCTTTTTATTCTTGTCAATTTTATAAATATCTAAGCCACCAAGTCCTGGATGTCCATTGCTACTAAAATATAAAATACCCTCATAAAAAGTAGGGAATAACTCATTGGCTTCCGTATTAATTTCCCGACCAGCATTTTGTGTGGACTTCCAAGAACCATCCTCGTTTTTTTCTATATAATAAATATCAGTGCCCCCTATTCCGCCGGGTTCATCTGTAATATAATAAAGCCTTTTACCATCAGGGGTAATGGCAGGATGGAAATAACTAAAATTAGGATTGTTAATAAATAGCTTTTTACCAACACCCCATTTACCGTCATTTAATCTCGATTCCCAAATCTCCAATTGATATACCCCTTTAGATTTTTTTTGATTTTTTGTATAATAAGCCATCTTACCATCCTTTGTAAAACTGATTGATCCCAAGTTCAAATGCGCATCAAATTCATTAGAAAATAACTGAATGGTGGAATCATTGTAAACAGGGGTTTTAAAATCATAAAACGTGTTCATTTTTCTGTTGTCATTGCTTGACAATCTATTTAAATCGTTAATTGGATAATTTAATTTTTTATCCGTCCAAATACTCATTGCAATACTATCAATTCTTAAATTTTTTGTACTAGGTATAAAATACAAACTAGTATACCCAGCTCCATCCCATGAAAATTCTTCTAATGAATTGTGTTTCTTCCTTCGCTTCTTATTTTTACTGTATACAGACCGAACTCTATTTGATTCAAAAACTAAACCCTCTTTATAAGGAACTGGATTAAATTCATTAAAGGGTGAATTAGCATTAATAGGGAAAATTTCATAATCTATGGAATCTGCTATAAAATTTTTAATATTAGAAAACCCATACAATCTAGATTCGGCAAGTAATGTCTTGCCATTTTGAATAGAGAAAGTGTATCCTTTTTTAGCTTCTTCATAATATCCAAGTGAAGCTTGCATTTCAGCAATACTATTTTTTGTATTCATCCCAAGCTTATCTGCTAGTATGTAATACTTTAGCGCGCTATCATATTGATTCACTTTCGTATAACATAACCCTAAATTAAAATATACAGTAGAATCTGTCCAACCTCTTTGTAAAAAGCTCTTATACAATGGTATGGCATAAGCGTATCGTAAATCATTCACTTCCTGATTGGCTAATTTCATAATTCTCTTGGCCGCTCTTTTTTGAGCATACAAGGAATGTATGCTTAGGAAAAGTAAAAATATAGTAAGTAATCTTTTCATTTTATTGTTTAACTACATTAAAAATATCTAGTTGATTTTACTTTTGTTTTAGTATTGCCAAATTCATATCTAATCATAAATTCATGGGAACCGTTATTGTAATATTTTAAGGGAGAAATGGTAATATCATATGAATACCCAAATCTTAAATTCTCAGTAGCTTGAATTTCGGCCATGCCAATTATCGCATCCCCAGTTCTATAAGAAACGCCTACAGAAACTAAATCACGTAACCATACATTTGTATTAAAATCAGCTTCAATAGGCGCCCCTTCTACCATCTTAATCATTGTGGAAGGCTTGATCTTTATATCTTCATTTAATGGGATTACTATTCCTGTTGTCAAAAAGAAATGTCTTGCATTCACCTTTTGAAGACCCGATTTAATCGCATCAAAAGCTGATAAACGTGACTTCAAAATATTAGGAATAGAAACTCCTGCATAAAAATTATCTGTATTGTAATAAAGCCCTAAGCCAATACTTGGTGTCCATTTATTAAAGTTGGAATAAAAAGCAGGATCACTAGGGGTAAATCTATTAGCTACATTTATTAAATCGATACGATAGTTCATTACTCCAAAACTTAAGCCCCCAGAAAGTATCCCATTTTCAGAAACTCTAATTCTAGTAGCAGTCATTAAATTAATTCCATCCGCTTTTTCTACTCCTAATTTGTCATCGTATAGCTGAATCCCCCACCCAGCTTTTTTATTTAAAATTGCTTGATCTAAACTTACTGAAGTAGTTTGAGGCGCTCCATCTATACCCACCCACTGTCTTCTTTGAAATATATTAAAACTAGTGGCTTCTCTACTTCCTGCATATGCCGGGTTTACCCCCAACATATTGTACATGTATTGAGAATACATAGGTTCAGTTTGTGCCATACTCCTATTGTTGGACAACAGAAGCACACCCATGGTGATTAGAATAATTTTAATATATATATTAATGCCCTTCATTTATAATTTATCTTTTACCTTACTATGGTTAAGGATCCTGCAAATCTTTTAACAGCTCCATTTACATCAGCTGCCTCCACTGCATAGAAGTAAGTGCCTTCTGGTAACTCTTCTCCTAAGAAATTACTCACCCCTTTACCTCTCCAATCATTATTGTAATTTTCATTCTCATAAACCTTATTACCCCATCGATTAAATACATGTACAGTAATCTTTGTGCCAAATGGTCGTTTAATAATCCATGTATCATCGATACCATCATTATTAGGAGAGAATCCACCTGGAACTATTACATCCATTTTAGGAACTACAAATGCCGTAGGCACTCTATTTAAATAATTATTAGGATTAACTACCGGATCGTTAGATACCAATACTAATTTGCCATAATCAGTATTAGCAATGATGGAGGCAATATTTTCATATTTGCCATTAATGTCTGCAGAATTAATGAGTATGGTTAAGTTAACAGAATCGGCTTTATTTGCAGCCAAAACGGAAGCGTTGGTAACTAAATCAATATTGGTATACCCATTAAAATTATTGTTCTTCACCAATCCACCCGAAACCGTGATACTGGCAATATCAAAACCTTTATTGGTTTTAAAAGTGGTATTAAGGTCATCCTTAATTAAAACGGAATCAATTTTGTTATTGGTTTTATTTTGTGCTTTAATTACAAAATTGATCAAGTAGGAACCATCTGGACTCATTGTTATTCCAGTAACTTGTTTTGTAATATCTAAAACTTGATAGGCATCCAAAATAGTTAAAGTATCCATTTTGCAATTGGCACTTGAAAGGCTCGTTGCAGAATCTATAGCCTTCACACACCATACATATTTACCAGGAATTGTTGGAATACTTGGCGCAACTTTTGTACAATTATTACCATTTACATCACACCAACTTGGAACACTACCTGGTGTAATTCCTGTAATTAAATATGAAATATTTTTCGGATTGGATAATACATTGCTCATTAATGTATCATTTTTTACTTTGACCACAGGCAACATCGTAACGGTATCCATCACACATGGGCTACTGGTTAATCCCGTTAAAGTATCCAAAGATTTAACACAATAAATATAGACTCCTGTTTTTGATGGCAAACTAGGCGCAGCACTGTAACAATTTATTCCATTCGCATCACACCAGGTAGGTATGGCATTGGGCGGAACTGTTTTTATTAGTACCCCAATATTTTTCGGGTTCAATGAATCGCCTACATTGTATATAACATTACTTACTAAAGTGGGTATCGCAGGTGGATTATACCCTACTTGAACAATAGTTGGTAAATGTTCATTGGGGATACTATCTTTATTTGGATCTGGATTTACACCATTAGTAGATGAATCCGAAACCGAAATAGCCCCTGTGGTGGTAATACCCTTAGTTAATAAATAACTAGGCCATGAATACTGTGCTTTATTTGTTTTTACAAAAACATCATATTTAATAATTATTGAATCTCCCACTTTTAAAAAGCCTATCCCACTTAAAATGGCAGTATCGGTTACTCCATCATAGTTCGGATTTAATGTTACTGTACCAGTTACTTTTGGCACTCCAATAAGAGAAGCCGTATCTGGCGAAGGGAATGCTTTACGTAAATTATAATAGGCAAAAACAGAATCTAAATTACTATTACTATAGTTTTTAATCACTGATGTATAATGAAAATTATATCCCCCTGCAACGGTATCGGCCTTTGACCCTTGAAGTGATGCACCAATTTCAGCAACTAAAAACAAAGGTACATAAGTGGGTAAAGGATTTCCAATATTTGTAAATTCTGGATGTGCTAATAAATTCGAATTATCATGAGAAAGCGAAGTAGCTGTATCCATACTTTTCTTACCATCATTCTGTAATAATAAGCCATTACCAACACTTGAAAATTGCAATACCAAAGGATCTAAAGTCTTACCAGGATTCAATGTAAAGTAAAATACTACGTCTCCTTCCTCGGCAACATTTAGTCCAACTCCATAATCAAACAAATCACTTCCCGACAAAGCTGATTGACTGCGATAAGTATAACTAAATCCATTCAAGAATTTAGTTATATAATTTGGCTTAAAAGTTGCCCCCAAACCTGTATAACTAGGATTTAATTTAATATTTCCATAAGTTACTTTAAAACTATCTAATGTATACCTCATATCAGCTGGGAATACTTTAGATAAATCTGCGTTCACTTGTACATCTTGCAAATCAATTTCTCCATTATTTCTAATCTTCATTAAGATTTTTGTCTTAAATGAATTGTCGGGCAATTTATTAGGAAGTTCGGCCTTTAATGTTAATAAAATTTGAGGTTTTAAAATATTTAAATTTGCCGTGTCTTTGGTAATATTAAAATCTCTAATAACATTGTTGGAATCTGTAATACTCAACAAAGTATACCTCGTATCATTCTTTGAAGGTGCTACTAAAATAGCTGCATTTTCTCTAACATTGTATAAGGTGTCTTTTTTATTGGTTAAACTATTTAAAACGACCAATTTAAATGGCCCCACCCCTGCCGTGAAATTAAATACAAGTTGAACCGAATCTGCTTGTAATAAGGTTGGATATTTTAAGTTAATAGTTCCTTGAGGTAAATAGGTAATATCAAAAACAATAGTAGCTGAATCACAATTAGCAATTTGACCTTGCGCACATACTGGGTAGGTATATTTATAAATACCAGGTAGCGTAGCAAGAAAACTATAAGTACCATTACTATTTAATGTAAACGTAGCTCCAGATAAGTTATTGGCATCAGGTAAAGGAGTCCCATAAGTTGCATTAGGTGCATAATCATTGGTAGTCACAGTGCCATTGATAGGTTTTTCGATAGTTTGAGTTGCAGAATCGTTGGCTAATTTAAAGTAAGGATTTACTAAAATATGTAAGGTAGCCAATGCACAATTAGCAGGATTGGCATTATCACATGCTTGGTAAGTGATAGAAACAGGTCCTGTAAATCCTGCTGTTGGCGTAAAGGTGTAACTACCATCTGTATTAATAGCAAAAGTTCCTTGCGCTGCAGTGGGCCCAGTAACCAAGGACGCTGTTAAACTAGCACCAGCTGTACTTTTATCATTTAATAAAACATTACCTGATACGCTACTTGTATTTTTTACAGCTCCATTAATAGTAGCATAATCATCTGCTAATGAATTAGCAATATTTGCAGTAGATGGAAGTACAGTATAATACACCACCCCTGTTTGACAATGGGCAGGATTTACATTATCGCAAACAGTATACACTAAACTATCCGTTCCTACAAATCCAGCAACAGGGCTATAAGTAATGGTTCCATCCGCATTTACAATAGCGGTGCCATTTGTTGGCGAAGTACTAATCTTTAAAGACGCCGTATCTAATTGATTATTGATATTTGATTTTTTATCATTGGCTAAAACATTCGTAGTTACTGGTGTACCCACTTTAGTAGCTGCCACATCATTATTGACCACTGGCAAATTGGTATTACTAAATGGATCCAATACGGTTATCTCCAATGGACTTAATGGACAATTAGTAGTTTGACCATTTTCACAAACTGGAACATAATAAATATATTTCCCAGGAGTAGTTGATGTGAAAGTATACGTTCCTGTTGCAGCATCAATTGTTATCGTAGCTCCTGACGGATTAGTAGTAGAAGCAACTGGCACTCCATAAGTTGTTTCTGTATTTACTTTGTCATTTGTATTAAGATTACCACTTACTGGAACATTAATATTGGTAACGTTTATATCTGGAATAATAGTCGGTACTGGGTCTACCAAAATATGTAAAGATGCTTTTGCACAGGAAGTTGGCGTACCTCCACATACTTCATATACAATATTAACCGTTCCACTATACCCTGCTGCTGGAGTAAAGGTATAACTCCCATCTGCATTAATAGTAAAGGTCCCTTGCGCCGCAGTGGGTCCTGTTATAATTGCCGCCGTTAGAGCATTGGCTGTAGTTAATGCCCCTGAGTTTTTATCATTATTTAATACATTACCGCTAACTGAAGTAATTCCATTCATTGAACCGGTGACTGCTGTGTAATCATCGGTAGCAGTGGTTACTGGATTTATCGCATTTGCTTGAACCGTAAAATAAACTACCGCATTACTGCATTTAGCAGGTTTTACGGTATCACATACATTGTATATTACACTATCCGTTCCTGCATAGCCCACAGTTGGTGTATAGGTTATTGAACCGTCTTTATTTACTACAACAGTTCCATGAGCTGGCTGAACCAATACTTTTACGCTGGCGGTATCAATTGCTCCGCCTGGGTTGCCTGCTTTATCATTTCCTAAAATATTTACTGTGGTAGCTGTATTATATTTTATTGTTGCAATATCATTATTCGCCACTGGGTCATCAGTTGAAGCAACTGGTTCTAAGACCGTAATTTCTAATGGTGATAGAGGACAATCAGATGTTTGACCTGAAGCACAAACAGGAATATAAAATATATATTTTCCTGGCGTCGTTCCTGTAAAAGTATACGTTCCGGTTGTTGCATTAATGGTTATCGTAGCTCCAGATGGATTTGTAGTAGAAGCTACTGGCACTCCATAAGTTGTTCCTGCATTTATTTTATCATTCGTACTAAGATTCCCACTTACTGGAACTTTAATATTGGTAACATTTATATCAGGATTGACAATATTGTCAGGAATAGTGTTTGATTGATTTTTAGGACAACCATCATTTTCAACAACACCCACTTCTATTCTACAATTATCTACATTATCAAGAACCCCATCGCCATCACTATCGGTATCTCTATAATCCGGTGTACCATCTCCATCGGTGTCAACAGGAATTAATGGATTAGTTCCTTTTTCAATTGAATCTGAAATGCCATCACCATCACTATCTAAATCTCTATAATCTGGTGTACCATCTCCATCGGTGTCAACAGGAATTAATGGATTAGTTCCTTTTTCAATTGAATCAGGTATTCCATCTCCATCACTATCTAAATCTCTATAATCTGGCGTGCCATCTCCATCCGTATCAACAGGAT
>CANHOY010000070.1 GCA_947462495.1 Bacteroidota bacterium | reverse complement strand
TTGACTTTAGGTCGTGATAAAGATAAAATGGAAAAAGTATTAGGTGGTATCGCTCAATTGGGTCGTTTACCAGCAGCTTTATTCTTAGTGGATATTGGACATGAGCATATTGCATTAGCAGAAGCGAAGCGTTTAGGCATTCAAACTTTTGGTATGGTAGATACCAACTGTGATCCTAACAAAGTAGATTTTTCTATTCCAGCTAATGATGATGCAACCAAATCTATTGCAATCATTACTAACTATATTACTGCAGCCATTGCAGAAGGTTTAGCAGAGCGTCAAGCTTCTAAAGATGACGAAAGCGAATCTGAAGAAGGCAACAATGAAAACGAAGCAAAAGCAAAACGTATGGAAGCCGAAGCGAATGCTGAAGGTGGAAGAGGTAAGCGTGGTGCTGGTGCAGCTCCAACTGCTCCTGGTGCGCCTAAGCGTCGTATTCAAAGTACACGTCGCCCAGCAGGTAAATAATTAATTATCCAATTGGGTTATTGGTGTCCATGGGATACTAATGACCCAATTGTTTTTAGTTCATTAAATGCCTAATTAATTTTATTACACATTTATTTTAAATTATATTATTATGAGTACAATAACAGCTGCTGACATTAATAAATTACGTCAAGCAACAGGTGCTGGAATGATGGATTGTAGAAAAGCATTAACCGAAACTAATAACGATTTTGAAGCAGCCATCGATTGGTTACGTAAGCAAGGACAAAAAGTAGCTGCTAAACGTAGTGACCGTGAAGCAAAAGAAGGAGTGATTATTGCACAAACTTCTGCTGATAAAAAAACAGGTTTTGTAGTTTGTATTTCTTGTGAAACAGATTTCGTTTCTAAAAATGCAGAGTTCGTTGCATTTGCACAAAGCATTGCTGATGCTGCTGTTGCGAATAATGTGAAATCGGCTGCTGAATTAAATGAAGTAACAGTGAATGGCACTAAAGTGTCTGATATGATCAATGATAAATTAGCATCAATAGGAGAAAAAATTGGGGTTGCAAAATTTGAAAGAGTTGATGCACCTTATGTAGCTTCTTATATACATGGTTCTTATAGAATGGGCGTATTGGTAGGCTTAAGTGCTGACGCTGCTGAAGTGGGTAAAGATTTAGCGATGCAAATTGCTGCTATGAACCCAGTGGCAGTAGATCCTGAATCAGTTCCTGCAGAAACCGTTGCCCGCGAAAGAGCTATTATCATTGATACCATGAAGGAAGATCCAAAAATGGCTGGAAAACCAGAAGAGATGATTGCTAAAATTGCAGAAGGTAAAATCAATTCTTTCTTTAAAGAGCAAACCTTACTAGCACAAGCTTTCGTAAAAGATGGTGGTAAAACAGTAGGAGAATATGTAAAATCGGTGGATGGTGCATTAAAAGTGACCGAATTCAAACGTGTGGCATTGGGTTAATTGTAAAAAATTTAAAAGAATTCGTTGAATAGACAGGGTCCTGAGCAATCGGGACCCTTTTTTGTTGCCCTAAAATTCTTATCTTGCAAGTACAAAATAAGTATAGCTATGTTGCCAAAATACAAGCGTGTATTATTGAAATTATCAGGAGAGGCCTTATTGGGAAATCAAAAAAATGGAGATCCATTTGATCCTAAAATAATTGAACAATATGCAACCGAAATTAAGCAAGTAGTGGAATTGGGGGTACAAGTGGCTATCGTTATTGGGGGTGGAAATATTTACAGAGGAATGAATGAGGCTGATAGTGGCATTGAACGTGCTCATGGTGATTATATGGGTATGTTGGCCACCGTGATTAATGCTATGGCAATACAGGCTATGTTAGAAAAAATTGGCGTCTATACTCGTTTGCAATCGGCCATCGTAATGGAGCAAGTAGCAGAACCTTATATTCGTAGAAAAGCATTAAGACATTTAGAAAAAGGGCGTGTGGTTATATTTGGAGCAGGCACTGGCAACCCCTATTTCACTACCGATACCGCAGGTTCGCTTCGCGCTATTGAAATGAAGGCAGATGTGATATTAAAAGGAACGCGTGTGGATGGGGTGTATGATAGTGATCCAGAAAAAAATCCGGCAGCTGTTAAATTTGACACTATTAGCTTTCAAGATTGTATATCAAAAAATTTAAAAGTAATGGATACCACCGCATTTACACTGTGTATGGAAAACAAATTACCTATTATTGTCTTTGATATGAATCAACCTGGAAATTTATTAAAAGTAGTACAAGGAGCCGCTATTGGCACTTTAGTGGGGTAGTAGTCGCCCAAAACTTAACTATCAACCACTGATGTAATTTTTATTGAATTTCTACATCGCTATCTTAATTTTAAAGTATGCAAAAATCAACTTCCTTATTTCTTATCGCTTGTTTGGTTCTTTTATCAAGGAATCATGTTGTTGCTCAAAAAACATTAACCTTGAACGAAGCTATTCAAACAGCGCTTCAAAACAGTTACGATATTCAATTAGTGGAAAATAATTTAGTCATTGCTAAAAACAATAATAATATTGGCGTGGCAGGGGGCTTACCTACTATTACCAATACTTCTACGAATAACAATACCTTAACCACTATTAATCAAACTTTTCCAGACGCCAATCGTAATACTTCTCGAAATGGTGTTGACGGTAGTACTTTAAATAGTGCGGTAACCGCCAATATTATTTTATTTAATGGGTTTAGAGTACAGGCCACTAAAAATCGATTAGAAAGTATAGAACGTCAAAATAAATCATTACTTGAATCACAATTGTTGAATACCATTTCAACAGTAATGCAGCAATACTATAATGTAGTTAGACAACAAGCCTTTTTAAAAACAATTCAAAAATCAATTGAAACTTCTAAACAAAGAGTAGAGATTATTGAAACACGTCAAAAAATTGGAGTGGCGAATCAAGCCGATTTCTTACAATCAAATTTAGATTTAAATGCTTTACTTCAAGCGGAACAAAATCAACTATTAATCATTGATCAAGCTAAAGCAGATTTATTAAATACGATTGTATTGCCTGCTACGACTAGCTTTGTCATTAATGATAGTATTAAAGTAGACGATAAATTATTATTATCTACAGTGGAAGAAAAGATGAAGGATCATCCATTATTGCAATCAGCACAACAACTTATTAATGTAAATCAATATCTAGAAAAAGAAACAAGATCATTAACTTATCCAACATTAAGAGCCAATTCTGGATATAATTACAATAGCAATAAGTCAGCAGCTGGTTTTATATTATTAAATGAAAGTTATGGTCCATTTTTAGGTGTTAATTTAAGCATTCCCCTTTATAATGGTGGTGCGAACAAGCGTGCCATTAAAAATGCTGAAATTAATACCAAGTCTGCAAAAATTCAATTACAGAATACGGAGCAAGATTTAGCTACCGAGTTATTTAAAACTTATCAGAGTTATCAAAATAGTTTAAAACAAACTCCTATAGAAATTAAAAACTATGAATTGTCACAGTCTTTGTTGGATTTAGTGATGCAAAAATATAAGTTGGGCCAAGCTACCATGGTAGATGTAAAGCAAGCCCAACAAAGTTTTGAGAGTGCTGGATTTAGATTGGTGAGTTTACGTTTCAATGCAAAAATTGCAGAAATAGAGTTAAAGCGTTTGTCCAATCAATTGAATTTTTAGTATATCTTATTTTATGCAATCCAAGCTTCCTTCCATTGGCACGAGTATTTTTACAGTCATGAGCCAATTGGCGGTCAAGCATAATGCCATTAATTTAGGTCAAGGTTTCCCCGATTTTCCAATGAGTGAAACATTAATTAATTGTGTTTCCGAAGCCATGCTGGAAGGGGGGAATCAATATGCGCATACTTATGGGCTACCTCTTTTAAGAGAAAGGCTTGCTGAAAAAATAAATTTTTTGTACCAGACTACTATCCATCCTGATACGGAAATAACTATTACTCCAGGCGGTACTTATGCTATTTTCAACGCCTTCTCTACTATCATTCAACCAGGAGACGAGGTAATTATTTTTGAACCAGCTTACGATAGTTATATACCTAATATTACTTTTAATGGAGGGGTGGTCGTACCTATTGCTTTAGAATTCCCCAACTATACGATACCTTGGGATAAGGTCCGCGCAGCCATTACAAAAAAAACAAAAGCGATATTAGTTAATACACCCCATAATCCAACTGGGGTAGTGATGACTAAGGAAGATTTATTACAATTACAAGAAATGGTGCTTACTAATAACTTATATTTAATTAGTGATGAAGTTTACGAGCATTTAATTTTTGATAATAAGCAACATGAAACAGCGATGAAGTATCCCGATTTATTTGCTCGAAGTTTTGTTTGTTTTTCATTTGGTAAGACCTATCATTGTACCGGGTGGAAATTAGGCTATTGTGTTGCTCCTGCTGCATTAATGAAAGAATACCGAAAAGTGCATCAGTTTAATGCATTTAGTTGTGATACCCCCAAACAGTTAGGTATTGCAGCCTACATGAATAATAAGGAAGCCTATTTAACACTAGGTAACTTATTCCAAGAAAAAAGAGATTATTTAAGAAGTTTATTGGCAGATTCTCAATTTAAATATATTCCTTCTTCTGGATCTTATTTTGAAAGCTACAGGTATGAAGCGATATCTGATGAGTCGGATACAATATTTGCTGAAAGATTAGTCAAAGATTTTGGTATAGCAGTAATACCCATGTCTGCTTTTTATCAAAATGCTACCGATCATAAAGTAATACGTTTGTGTTTTGCAAAAAAAATGGAAACCTTAGAGGCGGCAGCAGCGTGCTTATCAAAAATTTAAAAATAACAATGTTATTACATGTCAGCCATTAGAACCCATTTTTTAACTCACTTTAAGTATAACTCTAGTTTGGCAGTCCAGTCACCAGGGCGTATTAATTTAATTGGGGAACATACCGACTACAATAATGGCTTTGTATTGCCTGCAGCTATTGATAAATACGTTGAGGTGGCCATTGGAAAAAGAACAGATGGAAACATTCATATGGTGGCCATTGACTTGAATAAAAAAGCAGAGGTAAGCATTAAAAACTTAAAACCACATTCAAGCCAATGGGTTAATTATATCATAGGTGTAGTGTATCAAGCTATTCATAAAATAGACACTAACAATAGCAGTAGTCAACTAGAAGCATTAAACAATGGGTTTGATATTTGTATCAAAGGCAATATTCCTAGCGGTGCTGGATTATCTAGTTCTGCAGCGGTGGAATGTGCTGTATTGTTTGCCATCAATGAATTGTATGACCTACAATTTAATAAAATGGAAATGGCATTAATGGCACAAAAAGCAGAAAATGAATTTGCCGGTGTTAAATGTGGCTTAATGGATATGTTTGCAAGTATACATGGACAAAAAAATAAAGTAATTTTATTGGATTGTGCCAGTTTAGATTTTCACTATTATCCACTCGACTTAACCGATTATAGTATTGTTTTATTTGATACTCAAATTAAACACTCACTAGCTTCATCAGCATATAATACGCGTAGATTAGAGTGTGAGCAAGGAGTTCACCTCATTCAACAATATCATCCCCATGTAAAAACTTTGAGAGATGTTACCATAGAGCAAGTGGAAAAATATCTTGGCCCTATAACGGATACGCCTGCAAAAATTTATAAGCGCTGTAAATATATCGTCTCTGAAATACAACGGGTACAAGCAGCTGTATTGGATTTAGAAGTAGGTGCTATGCAAGCCTTTGGTAAAAAAATGTTTGAAACCCATGAAGGCTTATCTAAAATGTATGAAGTAAGTTGCCCTGAATTAGATTTTTTAGTGGAAGCAGTTAAAAACAATGAAAACGTTATTGGAGCAAGAATGATGGGTGCAGGATTTGGAGGTTGCACCATCAATATCATTAAAAAATCTGCACTAGAGATGGTCACTCAACAAGTAGCCGCTAGTTATGCTCAACAAACGAATAAGGAATTAGCAGTGTATGTGACCAGTATTGAAGAGGGGACCCACTTAATAAAATAAAAAAAGACTAGCTCTTTTTTAGAAAGCTAGTCTTTTAAGGTATAAAAATTATCAATTATTTTGTAGAAAAAGTATACACCGTTGTTTGGTGATAGGTTTCACCTGGCTTTAATAAAGTACTTGGAAAACTAGGTTGATTAGGAGCATCTGGGAAATGTTGCGTTTCCAAAGTCAATGCATAATGTTTATTATAAATGATTCCATTCTTAGTTCCAGTTAAAGACCCGGTTAAAAAATTACCAGAATAAAATTGAATACCAGGCTCAGTAGTAGCAACGGTTAAATAACGTCCACTGGTTGGTTCATATACATTTGCAATTTCTTGTAAACCTTCTTCTTTATTTAAAACCCAATTGTGATCGTAGCCACCAGTCACTTTATCTATGTCTTGGCCTACACGCTTAGGTTGAGTAAAATCCATTGGAGTTC
Source organism: Bacteroidota bacterium (assembly GCA_947462495.1). Taxonomy (GTDB): domain Bacteria; phylum Bacteroidota; class Bacteroidia; order Chitinophagales; family Chitinophagaceae; genus Sediminibacterium. The sequence goes on along the minus strand of CANHOY010000070.1, from coordinate 1,629 downwards.
CTTTAACCTCTAAAATCTCACCAGTAGGAATTAAAGAAGCATCTACTGGTGTATACTTATCTGCATTGATTTGAACAAGATGATCATAAATATTAGGTGATTTACCAGCAGTTAAATTAAAATAAGCATGATTGGTTAAATTAAGAACAGTGGTTTTATCGGTGCTAGCCGTATATTCTATCTTCACTGCATTATTAGCTGTTAAAGTATACACTACCTGCACTTTTAAATTGCCAGGGTAACCTTCTTCGCCATCTTTACTTAGATAATTTAATTGAACACTACTGTCACCAGGTAAAATAATGGCATCCCATAGTACTTTATCAAATCCTTTTAATCCACCATGTAAGGATTGACCATTGTTATTAAGGGCAGCTTTATAGGTTACGCCATCAATGGTATAAGTACCTTTAGCAATGCGGTTCGCGAACCTTCCAATGGTGGCGCCAAAATAAGGATTACCCTCTTGAACATAACCTGCTAATGAATCATACCCAGTAATGACATCTCCCCAGGTACTATCTTTTGCTTGAGTAATTATTTTGGTAAGTGTAGCACCATAATTAATTAAACTTACTTGCATACCATTACCATTGGTTAAAGTATACTCTGTTACGGGTTTCCCTTCAAAAGTTCCAAAACTTTGAGTGGTGATTTTAGCTGTCGACATTGAATTTGTATTTGAATTATTATTTGAGCAAGCCATATCTACAATGGATAAAAAACACAATAATAATAAGCTACCCACTACATTTTTTTTCATAGTTATTTCTTTTTTATTAATTTATATTAAAACCAGGAACCATTTATTATTTTATCTCCATTGGCATTGTTATTAGCCATTCTTCTTTTTTCATTTCTTCTATGTATAAATGTAGTAATAAATATTAAAGGAATAAAAATAAATGTTAATGGCGGTATGCCTAAAAAGCTAATCCATTTGCCTCCAAAATGACGGCGCATTGGTCTACGTAAGCGTTCGGCAATGATATACATAGCTGGGACAATAAATAAAGTCATAAAAAAGGCAAAAGCCAATCCATAAATAATGGTCCAACTTAATGGTTTCCAAAAAGCAACGTTATCTCCACCAAAGAAAATATGGGGGTTTAGCTCACTAAATAAAGTCACAAAATTAATGTTAAAGCCAATGGCTATTGGTAAGAAACCTAAAATAGCGGCTAGTGCTGTTAATAGTACTGGTATAATTCTAGTTTTACCGGCTTGAATTACAGCTTCTCTTGTTTTATACCCCCTTGATCTTAATTCATCCGCAAATTCAATTACCAATATTCCATTTTTTACTACAATACCAGCAAGACCTACAATACCTAAGCCTGTCATGACACCGGATACTTTCATCCCAAAAATAGAAAAGCCTAATAATACTCCAATGATGCTAAACAAAATTTCTGTTAATATAATAACTGATTTAGAGATAGAGTTAAATTGTAAAACCAAAGTCAATAAAATAAGCATTAATGCAATCACCAATGCTTTACCTAAAAAGGCTACGGTCTCTAATTGTTGTTCATTTTCTCCTGTTTGTTTTACCGTTACGCCTTCAGCAATACCTTTAAAATTTTGAATGTATTGAGCAATCACTACATTCACCGCTGTTGGATTATA
>CANHOY010000069.1 GCA_947462495.1 Bacteroidota bacterium | reverse complement strand
TATCATTGATACTGGCAAAACCTTACACCATTATTTGCCTCAATTGGCTTCTAGTAGCCCAGCTTCGATAAAAATAGCAGTGCTACTCAATAAAAAAGAAGCCCGTCAATACCCAGTGGATATAGATTATAGCTGCTTTGACATCCCCAATAAATTCGTGGTGGGTTATGGGCTTGATTATGATGGACTAGGCAGAAATTCTAAAGACATTTATCAATTGAAATAATGGATTAAAAAATATAATCCATTATTTCAATTATTTCTGATGATTTATTTTATTTTAATAAATAAAAAGACTGAAATATGTGGGCTAGAAGTATTTTACAAATAAAGAATTTTATTTGTAAATAAGTCATTAACTCTTTAATTTATTTAAACGCTTCTTTTACTCTATCGTAAAAACTTTTATCTCCTTTAATAGGCTTGGGTTGGAAATTAGCACTTAATTGCATTTTCTCAAGCTCCGCTTTTTCTTCGGGACTAACTTGTTGAGGCGTCCAAATATTTACATTAATCAGTTGATCTCCTTTGCCATATCCTTGCACTTCAGGAAAACCTTTGCCTTTTAATCTAAATATTTTACCACTTTGAGTTCCTGGTGGAATTTTTATTTTAGCACGACCATCAATAGTAGGCACTTCGACGCTGGTGCCAAAAACTGCATCAGGAATGGTAATGTATAAATCATAAGCCACATTTAAGCCGTCTCTATGTAAGCTTTCATGCGACTCTTCTTCAATCATAATAATTAAATCTCCAGGACTGCCGCCTCTCTCTCCTGCATTGCCTTTTCCAGACATACTCAATTGCATGCCATCTTGCACACCTGCTGGAATATCAATAGAAATGGTTTCATCGCCATACACACGTCCTTCACCCTTACATGGCGTACATTTTGCAGTAACGGTATTCCCTTCTCCATTACAAGTAGGACAAGTATTCACCGTTTGCATTTGTCCTAAAAAAGTATTGGTCACTCTTTTCACTTGACCAGCCCCGTTACAAGTACCGCAGGTTTGTACACTATTTTTATCTTTCGCACCATTGCCTCCGCAAGTGGTACACAATACATGTTTTTTTACTTTTACTTGTTTGTTGGCTCCGTTGGCAATTTCCTCAAAATTCATTTTAAGTTTAATTCTTAAATTGCTTCCTCTTTGTCCTCTAGATCGAGAGGATCTAGAGCGACCTCCTCCACCTCCGCCAAAAAAACTTCCAAAAACATCTTCCCCAAATACATCACCAAATTGACTAAAAATATCATTCATGTCCATGCCGCCGCTAAATCCGCCACCGCCACCACCACCTGGGCTAAATGCGGCATGTCCAAAGCGATCATACTTTGCTTTCTTATCGGCATCACTTAAAACTTCATACGCAGAAGCGGCTTCTTTAAATTTTTCTTCTGCAGCCTTATCACCCGGATTTCTATCTGGATGAAATTGCATAGCTACTTTTCTATAGGCTTTTTTTATTTCCTCTGTAGAAGCTGATTTTGTGACGCCTAATATTTCGTAATAATCTCTCTTTGACATAGTGTTAATTTATTTACCAACTACCACTTTTGCAAAGCGGATAATTTTATCATTTAATAGATAGCCTTTTGTTATTTCATCCACCACTTTACCTTTTTTAGATTCATCTGTTACGGGAATTTCAGTGATGGCTTCGTGTAATTCCACATTAAAATCTTTATCTACACTTTCCATCGCAGTAACCCCTTTTGCTTGCAAAGTGGAACGCACTTTATTAAATACCAATTGAATTCCTTCTTTTTGTACCGCCAGGTCATCAGCACTATTTAATTGTTTTTCTGCTCTATCGCAATCGTCCATCACTTCCAGCATGGCAACAATTACATCTTTCCCAGCCGTTTGAATTAGCTCTAATCTTTCCTTAGCTGTTCTTCTTCTAAAGTTTTCAAACTCTGCCATTAAACGCAAATACTTATCCTTTTGTTCGGCCAAATCTGCCTTTAATTGATCTAGTTCACTCAAAGGCGCCGCTGTTTCTTCAGGGGCTGTTTCCGGGGTATTTTCTGCCTCATTTTGGGCTGGTGCAGCTTGTTCGGTCAAGTCGATGTCTTTCTCTTCCATAATTTTCTTATTGTTACAAATATCTCCCAAAAATATTGCCAAAGCAATAATTAAGGCAAAATTGACATAAAACGACCCAAAATAGGCACAAGTTGTCACTAATTTGGGGGCTATATTTGTGCCATGACAAAGGTGTATTTAAATAAAAAGATTAACCCCAGAATTGCCCTTGGCCACCCCTGGATTTACAACAACGAAGTAGACCGAATTGCTGGGCCCATTGAGCCAGGTGATATAGTGGAAGTTTATTTTTTTGATGGCCAATTGGCAGGACGCGGCTACATTAACCCTAATTCTCAAATTATTATTCGGTTATTGACTAGAAAAAGAGAAGAAATAGATGCTGCATTTTTTCATAAAAAAATTAAAGACGCATGGGACTATAGACAAAAACTAGGTTATGTTGAAAATTGCCGTTTGGTGTTTGGAGAAGCGGATGGTATCCCTGCATTAATTATTGATAAATTCAATGATTATTTCGTGCTGCAAACTTTATCACTAGGTATTGAAAAATGGAAAGAAGCGATTGTAACCGCTTTACAAACCATTTTTAAACCCAAAGGTATTTATGAAAGAAATGATGTGCCTGTTAGAGAATTAGAGGGCATGGTGCAACAAAAAGATTTTTTATCAGATCCTTTTCCAACAGAAATTATCATTCAAGAAAATGGATTGCAATTTTATGTTGATATAGAGAATGGTCAAAAAACTGGTTATTTTTTAGACCAACAAGATAATCGCAGAGCCATCAAAAAATTAGTACAAGGCGCAGAGGTATTAGGCGCTTTTACTTATACCGGCACTTTCGAAATTCATGCGGCGCATTATGGAGCAAAATCGGTTTTAGGCATTGATATATCAGAAAGCGCAGTGGCACAAGCCAATAAAAATGCAGCATTGAATAAATTAGATCATATTGTGAAATTCGAAGCAATGAACGCCTTTGACGTTTTGAAAAAATGGGGAAAGGAAGGACGCAAATATGATGTGGTGATGTTAGATCCTCCTGCATTTACAAAAAGTAGAAACAGTATTGATAAAGCAGTAACTGGTTATAAAGAAATTAATTTAAGAGGCATGCAAATGATTAGGAATGGTGGCTTCTTAGTCACTTCCAGTTGCACCAACTTGGTTAGCCCCGAATTATTTTTAGATACCATACAAATGGCAGCTTATGATGCTAAAAAAAGAATCCGACAAGTCACTTATCAAACCCAATCCAGCGACCACCCTATTATATGGGGACTAGAGAATACACATTACTTGAAGTTTTTAGTAGTAGAAGTTTGTGATCGCTAAAAATATTCTATAAAAAATTAGCACAAACAAAAGCCCCCGAGTGCTCGGGGGCCTTTTAAAAATCATAAGAGGTAAAATTGTTAGGGCTTATATTTTATAAAAATTAGCACCCAACAAAAGGCCCCCGAGTACTCGGGGGCCTTTTAAAATCAAAAGAGGTAGAATTGTTAGGGCTTATATTTTATAAAGCCCTAACAATTACCCACTTTTCAGTTTAATTTATTCAATGTAGTTTGAATGGCTTCAAAATTAGGTAAGTCCCCTGGTGTAGGGCAAATTTCTTCGTATTGAACTACTCCTTCTTTATCAATTACAAAAGCAGCGCGCTTACTTACCCCTTGCATTTCAAAAGCAGGGAAAACGTCATACTTAACGCCATAAGAGGTGATTGCCGCTTTATTGAAATCACTCAATAATGGAAAGTTTAATTTTTGCTCTTCTTTAAATTTACCCAATGTAAACAAAGAGTCTACAGAGATAGCCAATACTTGTGCGTTAGCAGTATTGTAGGTGGCTATATTGTCTCTTATGCTACATAATTCGGTAGTACATACTCCCGTAAAAGCTAAAGGGAAAAACAAAACCACTACATTTTGACCTTTAAAATCGGCTAAAGATGTTGCTTTTTTATCGGTATCAAAAAGAGTGAATGCCGGGGCTGGCTTGCCTGTTAAATTGCTCATTTTTTGTTTATTTTATTATTTTGAATGGTAAAATTAAAATTGTTTTCTGATTAAATATGTATTTAGTGCTGAAATTGACCACGTTTTTCTCTTTTCGAAACCTCATTGACAGAATCCATTAATTGCTTGAATTCAACCGGATGACGTTCTAAATAGTTGATGGTATTATAGAATTCAATTCTATCTACCTTGTTAAGATTAAAAATTTGCTGATACATTTGAACGTTCTTTTTACTCAATTTCCAAGTGGTATCTAATAAGGAAGCCCTGCTATAGTATTCATCGGCTTGCATCAACTGCCATACTATTACTTTCATTTTATTAATGTCAAGTTGAGGTTTTTTTGGCTCCAACCACTTACAGCTTGAAAGGAGTAATACAATAAAGAAAATGCTAATTCTCATTCTAATTTTTCTTTATATTTATTAATATTAGCAATATCAATAGAAGACAATGTAGTTAATAACTGTTTTTTTAAAGCTTTATCAGCTGAATTAAAAACCCCCACTATTTCCGCATATTTACCTTGCATCAAAATGGGTACTGCCATAGAATTGGAACTAGCCTCATGTATTTCTTGTAAACTCATTAAGGCATTGAGCAAAGCCCCTCTTCCGATTTCTGGCTTTTCAGACAGGGCATCTAGTCCATTCCTATAATAACTAAAAATTACATCATGAATTTTATCAGCCCCAGACTTTGTAAAATTATCAATAAAAATATATCGATTCCTTTGCCCATCATAGGACTTCCAGCCAGCAATGCCAGCACCCTCTGGTGCATTGTTCACAATATTAAGTGCTTTTTCAAAATAAGGAACACCCCCTTTAGCCGAGAAGGAGTCGTAATCAAGCCCCAATATAATATAAATATAATAGGCTAAGGTAGCCGTTAAGTTAGCTTGTAATGGATCTGATCCTTGCACCCTATTTTCATTAAATTCAATAGGTTGTGACAATTGATATTTAAAAGTGAAACTAGCATCTTGCATATTCAATAAAGAGGATGTATATACCGCATTGTAAACAGGCCTATTAGAAACGATACTTAATTTTGCATTAAAAACACCTGGCGAAACAACCGATTCAACGGTGATAAAAAAATTACAATCAATTTTTTCTTCAGGAGCAAAAAGATCCGAAGTCCACTTTCTTTGGTTGATAAAATCCTTCAATTGTGTTTGCAATTGAGGAAACAATTTAGCATCAACTTGATTGTCTACTTTACTGGATTGAATGGAAATAGTTGCTGCCAATTCTTGGGCAGACAAAGAAGCAGAAAGGAATAAGCCTATAAAAAAAATATAAACAAATTTTTGCACCATCTTCTTTGGTATTGGTTCTCTAAAATACAAAACGTCCCGATGTAAAGTTCATTTCGGGACGTTTTTATATTTCGTATTAAAAATTAACGGAATAAATCGGTTTCTTCATTTTTACGATAATAAATCTTATCCTCAATGAATTCAGCAGTAGCTAAAATTGCAGGATTAGGCATACGCTCGTAGGCTTTAGAGATTTCTATTTGCTCTTTATTTTCATGAATTTCTTCCAAACTATCTGTATGGCTAGCAAATTCTTCTAATTTAGAGTGTAATTCTTCTCTAACAGAAATGTTAATCTGATTGGCTCTTCTAGAAATGATAGAGATAGACTCGTACAAATTGCCGGTCTTATCTTTCAAAGCTTTCAAATTTTTTGTTTCAACAACAGAAGGGGTGTTGGCGCCCATGTTTCTTCTTAGTTTACTCATTTTAATTTATTTAAATAATTATCGGTTTGTGTTTTAATTTTTTTTGCTTCACTCAATAATGGACTATCACTATATCTGTCCAAAAAATCGTTGTATTCTGCAATTACTTTCTCAAATCTTTCTTTTTGTTTGTCTACAAAACTATTTTCAGCAAATTTAAAATACGACTTCAGGGTCAATAATTTATATTCGTCTGATTTTTTTGAATCAGGGTAACCATCGGAAATCAAACCATAGGATACTGCAGATGCCCGATACAAGGTAAGATCATAATACAAAGTGGCGGTTTTGTAGTCTTTCAACTCCAATTTCGCACGGCAAGCATTAATTACTTCGGCAGCTTCTTTAGATTTGGGACTAGTTGGATGACCATCAATAAATGCCTGCATTAATTGAATGGTTTTATAAGTAGTAGTTTGATCTAATTCTGCCTTTGGAGAACGTTTAAAATAAGTATAAGCACGCATATATTCCACATCCTCTGTTCTAGGACTATTCGGGAAATATTCTACGAAAGTTTTAAATAAATTCTCAGCGTTTTGATAATCATTATCATCATAATAAGAATTCGCGAATTTTAAATATAACTCCTCATACCTAGCGGTTCCCTTAATAAAAGGCATTACCGATTCAAAGAGCTGTTGAGCATTGCTGTATTTTTTTTCTGCGAAAAATTTTTCTGCCATTTTCACCTTATAATCAGTATCCTTATTCTTTAAAATTTTTTGAAATTTTGAAGTACAGGAGCTGAAGGCTAAAACAACACAAAAAACAACAAATATTCTATTCATACAGGGAGGCAAAATTAACTAATATTCAGCAATTTAGAACTAAAAAGGTTCCTAATGAAACCAGCTGCGTTAAGAAATAGTAAAAAAATCAATTCTAGGCCTTTTTTGAACTTATACCATTAATATTCAGGAGGTTCTTGTTAAAAAAGTGGTCTCTTTATTTGCATAAAGAGACCAACTTCAATGTATTAGAACTAAATAAGAACAGGCTTACCCTGCGTTATTTTCGTCCATTTTAGCCTTAATTTCAGCCAAAGCGCCTAAATCACCCAAGGTAGATTTCTCTACTTTAGCTTGAATAGTTTTAACTGCTTTTTTAGTCTTTTCTGTTTCGACTTTAGCTTCTTTCTTAGCTACTTCTTTTTCTTCTGTAATGGCTTGCTCCCAAATTCTAGCATGACTTACTACAATACGTTTTTCGTTGCGATCAAATTCGATCACCATGAACTTCGCTGTTTCTTCTGCTTGAACTTGTTTACCGTCTTCTTTTGCTAAGTGACGGTTAGGCGCGAATCCTTCTAAACCATGTGGCAATTGTACAATAGCACCTTTGTCATCTTTACGAACAATGGTTCCATCATGAATGGTTCCAATGGCGAATGTTTGCTCTAAAGCATTCCAAGGATCTTCTTCTAATTGCTTATGACCTAATTGTAATTTTCTATTTTCTTTATCAATATTTAAAATTTTGATATCGATTGATTCTCCTACTTTAACATACTCAGAAGGGTGATTGAAACGCTTCAACCAACTTAAATCGCTGATGTGAATCATTCCACCAATGCCTGATTCTAATTCAATAAACACGCCATATGGAGTGATATTTTTTACAAGCCCTTTGTGTTTGCTATTTTCTGGGAATTTATTATCAATAGAACTCCAAGGATCTTGAGACATTTGTTTAATACTCAAGCTCATCTTACGAGCATCTTTATCCAAGGTTACTACTTTCGCTTCATGCTCATCTCCTAATTTGAAGAATTCTTTTGCATTGATTGGAGTGTTAGCCCAAGTAATTTCAGAAACGTGTACAAGACCTTCAACACCTGGTTGAATTTCTAAGAAAGCACCGTAGTCTTCAATATTCACTACTTTACCTTTTACAACACTACCTTCTAATAATACTTCTGGTAATACATCCCAAGGGTGTGGAGTTAATTGTTTTAAACCTAAGCTGATACGTTTTTTGTCATCATCAAAGTCTAATACCACCACTTGAATTTTTTGATCTAATTTAACCACTTCACTTGGATGAGAGATTCTACCCCAAGAAATATCTGTGATATATAATAAACCATCTAATCCACCTAAGTCCATGAAGGCTCCGAAATCAGTGATGTTTTTAACCACCCCTTCTAATACTTGACCTTTCTCTAATTTGCTCATGATCTCTGCACGTTGTGCTTCGATATCGCTTTCAATTAAGGCTTTATGTGATACAACGGCATTCTTAATAGTTT
>CANHOY010000068.1 GCA_947462495.1 Bacteroidota bacterium | reverse complement strand
TAAAGCCATTGATTATTTAAATCGCATCATTAATTGGAAATTAAACCTAAGAGATGATTTACAGTGTTATGCGCGCTTGCTTCATTTAATTGCGCATTATGAAATGGGCAATATGGAAGTAGTGAATTATTTATCTAAGTCGGTATATCATTTTATGTATAAAATGAAAAGCCTTAGTACAGTAGAAGAAGTATTATTTAATTTTTTACGAAAGTCCATTCAAAGTGGTGGAGAAGCCAATAGCTTACTAGCCAATAAAGCAAGTATAAAAAAATCTTTTGCTCATTTATTAGAAACCTTGCAACCCCTTGCTCATAATAAATTAGAAAGTAGGGCCTTTATGTACTTAGATATTATTTCTTGGTTGGAAAGTAAAATTCAGGGAAAAGAAGTGCAAACCATAATACGTGAAAAATTTATAGTAAAATAATAAAATAGATGCTTACTTATTTTTTATTACTATAATTATGGTTTAATTTTTCTCGTAGCTAAATTAAATTCTTGCCCCGAGTACATCATCTTAAAAGGTTTTACAACTTTGCCCCATTGTTTTTTTTGTGCAGCCCAATCTGCTGGATCATAGATCATGGCATAAGACAAGCCCCATATTTTAAATTTTCCTGCTTCTACAATCATTGCTGTTGATTCATCCAACCCCACGCCTAAAGTAGTTGGATACTGTTCTATAATGGGTATTAAATCAAACTGTCGATTGCGTACCAATACATGTTGATCTAATGCGGTATTGGTCATAAATGAAAAGGCTGGTTTGAAATGATAGGTTTGTGTTAAGTCTTTTCGAGCGTCCCCGCCAATTAATAAAGAACCCATAATGGTGGCTCCTGCTGAAGTACCCATAATCACACCCCCCCTGTCTAATAAAGCAATAAACTCATCGTATAATTTAGTACCTCCATAAGCTGCTGCAATTAAATCTTGATCGCCCCCGCCAAAATATAATCCCTTTGCTTGACGCATTAACTCGATATTTTTAGGATCATCGGCTATTTTTTTATCTCGAGTATGAATGGTAGAAAGATTAGTAAACCCTCTGGAACTAAATTTTAATAAATGCTCTCCCTTTTGAATATACTCCTCATCCTCGGTGGCAGTAGGGATATACACGATGGGTTGATCCTTGCCTCCACAATAATTCGCAAAAAAAGTAAATAATGAATCGGGAATCGAACCACCGCCAATAATAATTAATTTCCCTTTTCGATTATAAAATGGATTGGTGGTTACAGCAGTAGTAGTTTGTGAAAACAATTGTATACTAGTAACCAATAATAAAATAATCGATAAATAGATTGGTCTACTATTTTTTTTCATGAAGCCTTTTTTATGAATGTACCCCCTTTACAAAAGAAATAATCTAATTCCATTTAAACATATAACTCTTCAATTTCTTTCGCAAAATGATCTAACACAATTTTGCGTCTGATACTTAATTTAGGCGTCATCTCACCACTGTTGACGTTCCACTCCCTTGGAATCAATGCAAATTTTTTAACTTGTTCTACTTGATTAAATAATTTATTATACTCATCCACCGTGTCTTGTAACATGGTAAGTACCATCGTATTTTTAATAATCTCCTCATTACTCACATACTCAATACCATGTTGCCTTGCCCATTCTTTCAATTTGGCGAAAGAAGGCACAATTAATGCAGACACGAATTTTTTATTGTCTCCTATCAACATTATCTGCTCAATGAAAGCACTTTCTTTCATTTTATTTTCAATAGGTTGAGGTGCCACATATTTGCCACCACTGGTTTTAAATAATTCTTTTTTACGGTCTGTAATTTTCAAATACCTACCATCTATAAGTTCTCCAATATCTCCGGTATGTAACCAACCATCAATAATCGTTTCTGCGGTTAAGTCGGGGCGTTTGTAATAACCCAACATCACACTAGGTCCCGCCACACAAATTTCACCGTCCGCTTCTAGTTTGTATTGCACCCCATTGATCACTTCGCCCACTGTTCCAAATTTAGTTCCACCTGGTGTTCTTAAATTAATACTAATAATTGGACTATTTTCTGTTGGTCCATACCCTTCATATACAGGTATTTGCGCCGCATTAAAAATGCGCAATAATTTAACTTGACAAGCAGCGCCTCCTGTTACAATAAATTTAACATTTCCTCCTAATGCCTCTCTCCACTTATTAAATATTAATTTATTGGCTAATTTTAGTTGAGTACGATACCACCAGGAGCCTGGAATTAAATTATCATATTTTTCTCCCAATGCCACGGCCCAAAAAAATAATTTTCTTTTAATGCCCGTTAACTCCTCTCCTTTCATCATTATTTTTTCAAACACTTTTTCCAATAATCTTGGCACAGTAGAAAAAGCTTGAGGAGAAATTTCTTTTAAATTATCTCCAATGGTCTCCAAGCTTTCGGCATAATAAATACTCATGCCACTAAACATATAAATATAGGAAGCTACTTTTTCAAAAATATGGTTCAATGGTAAAAAACTTAAAACTTTATCGGCAGGCGCATCAGGAAATGGGAAAGTGTCTTTTCCAGATCTCAAATTAAAATAAATATTTTTATGCGTTAACATCACGCCCTTGGGTGTTCCAGTGGTACCCGAGGTATAAATAAAAGTAGCCACTTGTTCTACTGGAATACTTTTTTTAATGGTAGCCACTTGTTCTAGTAATGCATTATCATTTTTTAATAAACTAGTCCAATGTTTTGCTCCAGGGATGGTATCAAAAGTGTATACTTCTTTTAAGCAATCTACTTCCCCTTTTATAGACATGACTTTATCATACAATTCTTGATTGCTTGCAAACATATATTGTACTGATGCATCTTTTAATATAAAGCTAAGTTCAATTGGGTTGGTGGTAGGATAAACCGGCACCCAGATAACACCCAATTGTTGTGTGGCCATATCCGCTATTAACCACTCTGGCCGATTGGCACTTATAATGGCTATTTTATCACTTCCTTCCGGGGTAAAATTATTTGCAGATAAGCCCAAACTTAATAAGCCTGCGCTTAACTGATTTACAGTATTGGAAACTTCTTGAGTAGAGTACTTTCTCCAGGTTCCATTTTCTTTGCCCGACAACATATCTTCTTTAGGAAAATGTTGCAATTGATAATCGATACAATCGAATAGTCTTTTATATTCCATAGGGCAAGCATTATTGAATAACAAATTACTAAGAATGGGGCAGAAAAAAAAGAAATTAAGGCAGAAAAAAACCCAGCGATTGGGCACTGGGTTAAGTATTTTGAAGCAGCTTAATAAATCAAATGGGTTAATAATCCATCTCTTAATTTAGGCTCAAACCAGGTGCTTTTTGGCGGCATTACTTCGCCCGCATCGGCGATATTAAACAATTGTTCTATGGTAACTGGGTATAAACTAAAGGCAATAGCCATTTCTCCACTGTCTACTCTTTTTTCAAGTTCCGCTAATCCGCGAATACCTCCAACAAAATCAATTCGTTTGTCGGTTCTTTGATCTTGGATCCCTAAATGTTTAGCTAATATATTGTTAGATAATATAGTGACGTCCAACACACCAATAGGATCGGTTGTATAAGTTCCTTCTTTAGCAATTAATTGATACCATTTTTTATTTAAATACATCCCAAAACTATGCAGCGTTTTTGGTTTAAACGCAGCCTCTTGTAGTGTAATATCAAAATGATTGGCTAATGCTGCTATCAATGCTTCTGCGGTTTGACCATTTAAATCTTTTACCACCCTATTGTAATCCATGATTTGCAATTGATTCGATGGAAATAAAGTAGTTAAAAAATAATCTGAAATTTTCTTTTCCTCATCGCCAGGTTTTGGCGCAGATTCACTTAAACTCAATTTTACTTTTGCTGCAGAAGCTGCACGATGATGCCCATCAGCAATATACGTGCAGGGTACTTGGGTAGCAAACAAATGGGTAATTTGATCTATTGTAGTTTCATCGCTCACTGCCCAAACCGTATGTTGAATGCCATCTTCGGCTGTAAAATCATACACTGGATTTTTTGTGGTTTTCCACTTATCGATGATAGTATCTAAATCATCTTGATGGCGATACGCTAAAAATACATTCCCTGTTTGTGCCCCAGTGGTTTTGATATGATTGATTCTATCTAATTCTTTTTCAGGTCTGGTAAATTCATGCTTTTTTATAATACCATTATTATAGTCATCAATACTGCTTACACAAACTAAACCAGTTTGTGCACGACCCTCCATAATTAATTGATAAATATAATAGCAAGGTTTAGATTCTTTAAATAACACATCGCGTTGCATAAAGGCAGTTAAATTGTTCAATGCCAATTCATACACTTCTGCACTATGGGTATCGGTGGTTTCAGGTAAGCCAATTTCACTTTTTGTAATATGCAAAAATGAATACGCATTACCTACTGCTTCTAATTTAGCTTCTGCACTATTTAATACATCGTATGGTTTACTAGCAACCTGTTTTGCTAATTGAGGCTGTGGGCGAACTGCTTCAAAGGGACTAATTTTTGCCATGGGCGCAAAGTTCGTTCTTTTTTACGAAGATTTAATTTTTTTCAGCGAATGATTTCATCAAGTCGCAAAATGCTTGCACACTTGATAATGGCAGTGCATTGTACATGCTTACTCTTATACCGCCCACTGTTCTATATCCTTTAACACCAATCATCCCCTCGCTTTTACACAAAGTTAAAAAAGGAGCTTCTAACGCTGGGTTGGTTAAAAAGAAAACTGCATTCATGATGCTTCTATCTTCTTTGGCAATGGGGCAATAAAAAGCAGGTAAGCTATCAATGGTATGGTACAATAAATTTGCTTTTTCTTGATTGCGCTTTCCCATTTCAACTAAACCACCTTGTGCTTCAATCCATCTTAGTGTTAATAAACTAACATATATTGAAAATACAGGTGGTGTATTTAATAGTGAACCAGCTTCAATATGTTTTTGATAATTTAATATCGCTGGAATTTTTCTGTTTACTTTTCCTAAAATTTCTTTTTTAACCACTACCATGGTTACCCCCGCTGCACCCATATTTTTTTGGGCCCCTGCATAAATTAAATCAAATTGTTTAAAATTAGTTGGCCTACAAAAAATATCAGAACTCATATCCCCAATTAATAAGGCATTCGTCTGAGGATATTGATGCCATTGAGTTCCCTCCACCGTATTATTGGTAGTAATATGCAAATAAGTAGTATTATTAGGAATGTCTAACTGCTTATTGATATAGGTATGTTTTTTATCAGCCGTATCGGCCACTACTTTTACTGGACCAAAAATACTGGCTTCTTTTACTGCTTTATTGCCCCACACACCATTATCACAGATAGCAGCCAACCCATTTTCATCTAATAAATTCATAGGTACTTGCATAAATTGCATGGTAGCACCTCCTTGTAAAAAAAGGACTTCATAAGCATCATCTAAACCCATTAATCTTTTAATAATTTGTTGCGCTTCTGTTACCACTTCTACAAAATGAGAAGTGCGATGTCCTATTTCTAAAATAGATAATCCGGTATCATTAAAATTATGAATGGCTGCAGCAGCTTGATCTAAAACCTCTTGAGGTAAAATAGAAGGACCTGAATTAAAATTGTACAATTGCATTAGATAGGAAAGAGTTTATAAATTATTGATCTGTTTCTGTTGCTTTAGTTTCGTCTTCGTCAACTGTTGTTACTCCTCCGGAAACCACGTACTTCATGGCTTCTGCTGCACTTACTCCTTTAGGGAATTTTTTAATTCTTGTTGTTGGAACAATATAAGTAATACCTGAAATAGCATAAGAGTGCGGAACATATACTGTTACAAATTGATCCATCCCAAAATGAGCCGTATTTTGTTGTGTGATAAATCCTATTCTCCAAACATCAGTGGAATCAACATTTACTAATACAGGTTGATCAAATTTTTTCTTATTGCCTGCAAATGCTTCTAAAAAATCTTTAACAGATGAATAAATAATTTTAACCCCTGGCGTTTTTTCTAAAATCTTATCAAAGATGGACATCAATCTTTCTACAAAAAATAATGAAGACAACCAGCCCACTAATAATACTAATGTAATGGCAACAATAAATCCCAATCCGGTTACTTTTGGTATTTGTCCATTGACCGCTGCAAATTTTAGCGGAAAAATTGTATTCAGCACATTCGGTAAAAAATTATCTACCCAATTAAATAAGCTCACCACCACCCATATAGTCACTCCAATGGGTGCCAATACCACCACCCCTTGAAAAAAGCGTTGTGCTAAAGCGGTTAAAATTTTCTGTTTGGTGAATTGTTGCCTAATACTGGGCATTTGATACTGGTTTAAGCTTCAAATTTCAAACAAATTTGCCATTCGGCATAAATAATAAAAAAATAAGCTTGGAAACTTTAAAAACCAATTAAGTTTCCATAGTTTTGCGCCTTCAAAACCTCCTATGCAAGAGAGAATTCTTAATAAAGCCCGTGAATTGATGTTCCAAACTGGGGTGAAACATGTTACCATGGACGATTTGGCCAACCAATTGGGGATTAGCAAAAAGACCATTTACCAGTATTACAAAGATAAAGATGCTTTAGTGAGCTCTGTGGTTGAAAATGAACTCACCAACCATGCACTGTTTTGTAATCAAAGTGTGCTAGCTGCAGACAATGCGGTGCATGAAATATTCTTATTAATGAGGGTGATACAAGAAATGTTTAATAGAATGAATCCACTCGCCTTATTTGAAATTGAAAAGTATTACCCAGCTGCCTATGAAAAAATTAAAATACATAAGGACGATTATATATTTTCTATGATTCGTACCAATTTAGAAAAAGGTATTGCAGAAGGATTATACAGAAAAGATGTGGATGTAAATATTCTTTCTAAATACAGACTAGAGACAAGTTTAATTCCCTTCAATATTCAAGTTTTTCCTCCAAATAAATTTGATATGCTGAAAGTGAATTTGCAAATAATTGAACATTTCGTTTATGGGGTGGCCACTTTAGAGGGGCATACATTAATGGATGCTTATAAGCTTAATTATAATATTATACAACAACAAGAAAATAAAATATAGAATGAAAAATTTATTCATCGGCTTTATTACTTTAATGTGTGCTACTAATGTAATGGCACAAAATGATAAACCCATACATGCATTTAGTTTAGAAGAATGTGTGAATTATGCACAAAAAAATAATGTGCAAGTAAAAAATGCATTGCTTGCTATTGATGTACAAGTGCAAACCAATCGTGAAATAGCAGCAGCAGCTTACCCTTCCATTGGAACCAATATAGGTGGAACCGACTACCTAAAAATTCCTACCTCGCTTTTGCCAGGACAAATTTTTGGGGGAGCGGCTGGAACTTTTATTCCAGTTCAATTTGGTACCAAATACAATGCCAACTATGGTGCCAACTTCCAACAATTATTATTTGATGGACAAGTGTTTGTAGCCTTACAAGCACGTCAAACTTCATTAGAAATGCAAAGAAAAAATGCAGCGGTTACGGAAGAAGTGATTAAAGCAAATATTTATAAAATATATTATCAATTATCTGCAAGTAAAACTCAGTTAAATATTTTAGATGCCAATATAGAGCGTTTAAATAAATTGGCACATGATGCTGAAATAATGTACAAAAATGGCTTTGCAGAAAAATTAGATGTGGACAAAGTAAGTGTTCAATTAAACAACTTACAAACCGAGAAAATAAAAGCCAACAATAGCGTTGCCATTGGTTTTATGGGTTTAAAAATGTTAATGGGTATGCCGGTGAAAGATAGCCTTGCTTTAACTGAAGTAATCAATGAGCAAAGTTTAAACACCGATGTATTAGTAGAAAATGATTTTCAATATGGCATTAGAAAAGATTATCAATATTTAAGTACCGTAAAAAAATTAAGTGAATACAATGTTAAGCGTTATCAATTAAGCTATTTACCCACTGTAAATTTTTCCGGTGCCTATTCTAAAAATGCCTTGAGGACTAAATTTGACTTTTTTGAAGGGGGCGATTGGTTCCCTACCTCTCTATTAAGCCTTAATGTAAATCTTCCTTTATTTAATGGTTTTGCTAGAGAAGCCAGAGTG
>CANHOY010000067.1 GCA_947462495.1 Bacteroidota bacterium | reverse complement strand
TAGAGTTAAAGTAAAAGTGGTAAAAAATAAGGTAGCTCCACCTTTTAGAGCAGCAGAGTTTGAAATTATTTTTGGAGAAGGCATTAGTAAAATTGGAGAAATAATTGATATGGGCGTGGAATTAGAGATTATTCAAAAAAGCGGAAGCTGGTTTAGCTATGATAGCAACAAACTAGGACAAGGTCGCGACTCTGTTAAAACCATATTACACGACAATCCAGAGATGGCCAATGAAATAGAAGCAAAAATTAGGGCTAAAATTGCTTTAAAAGCCGAAGAAGCCGCTAAGTAATAATTAGATATCAGCGAAATATTTGTTTTTTAGGGTTAGTTAGTATAAACCGCATCATTTATGGTGCGGTTTTTTTATATTTATAAAAAAATAAATTGCTTTATTTATTTAAACAAATACTTCGAGCTGCACTTTGGATTTTCTGTGCGGAAATTAATATAAAAAATAAGACATTATTAAATCAAAAAGGTCCGTTGTTAATAATTGCCAATCACCCGAACTCTTTTCTAGATGCGGTTATTATTGGATCCAGCTACAATAGAAGAATTCATTTTTTGGCAAGAGGTGATGTCTTTACAAAAAGACACCATCGTTTTTTATTAGGATTATTAAATATGATTCCTGTATATAGAATAAGAGAAGGAAAAGAGTTCTTACATCTTAATGCCTATGCTTTTGAAAAATCAGTAGCACTATTAAAAAAAGGAGAATCAGTATTAATTTTTATAGAAGGTACTTGTGTAAATAAAAATCAATTACAACCATTTAAAAAAGGAACTGCAAGAATTCTAGAAACAGCTCAGTCGATGGGGGTTAACCCAATCATTCATTTGGCAGGCCTTTATTATAATAATTTTAGAGGTATTGGTAAGCGTGTAAACCTTTGTTTAGAGGAATTTAAAAATCCACCAAACATCGTTTGTTCAAAAGATAGGGTGGATTTTAATAGTCTTGTTTTTACTGCATTAGAAAAATTAATCATTCCCATTACACGTCCTCCTATTTATAACAAAAACCTATTTTATTATATTCATTTAAAATATTACAAAACAATAGAAAAGAAGGTTAGTAAAGCAACCCATGGAACTGTATTTTTTGATTCAGTTTTCTTTAGTGCATTGCTTTTTACCTACCCCCTATTTTTACTATTAATTTATGGTCTTCTTACGCTTTTAAAAATACCACAACCAATTATTTTTATTACCTTGTTGTGTATTCCAATATTTGGGAAAAGAACTATAGCATAAAATAAAAAAAATGAGAAATAATAATATTAGAAAACTAGAAAAAAGAAAAAAAATTGCGCTCATAGCCCACGATAATAAAAAAAAGGATCTTATTGAGTGGGCTATTTATAATAAAGTAGCGCTTGCTAAACATAGCTTGGTGGCTACGGGAACTACTGGAAAATTAATTGAAGAAGCACTGGATCAGCCAGTTAAAAAATTATTAAGTGGTCCTCTTGGCGGTGATCAGCAAATAGGCGCTATGATTGCTACTGGAGACATTGATGTCATATTTTTCTTTTTTGATCCTATGGAAGCACAGCCACATGACAGTGATGTAAAAGCTTTATTAAGGCTTGCTGTTGCTTGGAATTTACCCATGGCCTGTGATAGAACCACGGCTGATTTTTTAATGACTTCTCGATTTATGCAAGAAGTGTATGAATATGAACTTCCTAACTATACCCATTATTTAAATAGAAATATTTAATCTCATTTAAAATTAAAATAGCATGAAAAAGCAATCAATTTTATTTTGTTCTGCATTGGCTTTACTTATTGTAGGAACTAATTTTACTAGCAATGCACAAAATACATTGTTAGGGTTTAAGAATGTAGATAAAGAAAATAAACTAGAAAAAGATTTTGATGCACAACTTAGTGCAAAAAGAGTGGGTGAAAATATAAAACTTTTATCATCGGTACCACATCATATCGGATCGGTTGGTGGCAAATTTGTAGCGGAACAAATTGCTAAAACATTTAGAGAAAATGGTTGGGATACAAAAATTGAAACCTATCAAGTTTTATTTCCAACACCTATTACTAGATTATTAGAAATGAAGGGCACTACTAATTACAAAGCTCAATTAAAAGAGTATGCTGTAAAAGAAGATGCGACTTCTAATCAAGCAGACCAACTGCCCACCTATAATTGTTGGAGTGCCGATGGAGATGTAAATGCACAGTTAGTATTTGTAAATTATGGTTTGCCAGAAGATTATGAAACGCTAGCTAAATATGGTATTGATGTAAAAGGAAAAATTGTTATTGCAAAGTATGGTCGTAGTTGGAGAGGAATCAAACCTAAAGTGGCACAAGAACACGGAGCTATTGGTTGTTTAATTTATTCAGATCCAATGGATGATGGTTATACAGCAGGAGATACTTATCCAACAGGAGCCTTTAAAAATGATCAAACTGTTCAAAGAGGTTCGATTATGGATATGGTGGTTTATCCGGGCGATCCAACTACTCCTAATGTAGGTTCTATAGAAGGAGTCAAGAGAGTAGACCATACCGAAGCGCAAAATTTATTAAAGATTCCAGTTCTACCCATAAGCTATGGAGATGCAACTCCTCTATTAAAAGATATGGCAGGTCCTGTTGCGCCAAAAGAATGGGCAGGTTCTCTTCCCTTCACTTATCATATTGGACCAAGTAAATCTACCGTTCATTTGAAGGTTGCTTTTGATTGGAAAATAAGACCTGCATTAAATGTTATTGCTACTATTAAAGGTTCAGAATACCCTGATCAGTGGGTGATTAGAGGAAACCATCATGATGGATGGGTGAATGGCGCTTCTGATCCAATAAGTGGCATGGCTTCTGAATTAGAAGAAGCTATTGCTATTGGTGGTTTGTTAAAACAAGGCTGGCGTCCAAAAAGAACATTAGTTTATTGTGCTTGGGATGGCGAAGAACCTGGATTGTTAGGTTCTACGGAGTGGGTAGAGAACCATGCTGCAGAATTACAATCAAAAGCGGTGGCTTATATTAATTCAGATGGAAATGGTCGTGGCTTTATGGGTGCAGAGGGTTCTCATGCTTTTGCACCTATGATTACAGAAATTAGTAAAGAGGTGATTGATCCTCAAACGGGTGTTTCTGTTTTTGAAAGATCAAAAGCAAAAAGAGCAACCAGTGCTTCATCAAGTAAAGCAAAAAAAGAAGCCTTTGAGTCAACAGCTTATCCACTTGGTGCGTTGGGCGCAGGCTCAGATTATTCTTCTTTTATTCAACATCTTGGCGTGCCTTCTTTAAATATCGGCTATGGTGGTGAAAATGATGGCGGTGAATACCATTCTATTTATGATTCTTATGATAACTATATTAGATTTAAAGATCCTGGTTTTGAATATGGTGTAGCGCTAGCTAAAACCACAGGTCGTGTTGCTTTGCGTTTAGCAGAAGCCGATATTTTACCTTTTGATTTTAGAAATTTACATACCACTATTAAAGGCTATGTTAATGAGTTAATGTTAAATGTGGATCAAATGCGAGAAAAAGCAAAAGTAGAAAATGAACTTATTGCAAAGAAAGCCTACCTAATTGCAGCTGATCCAACAGAAGGCTTAAAAACACCTACCGCAGAAGTAGAAGTTCCATTTATTGATTTCTCTTTAATCTTAAATGCCTTATCAAAATTAGAAAAAGCAGCTGCACATATTGAACAATCCAAAACAAGTGCGGATGTAAATAAAATAACAAATTTAAATGCTAAAATTTTCGCAGCAGAACAGCAGCTTTTAACCACTACAGGACTTCCTCGTAGACCTTGGTTTAAACACAGCATATACGCACCAGGATTTTATACTGGATATGGTGTAAAAACTGTCCCAGGAGTTAGAGAAGCCATTGAACAAAAAGATTGGAAAGAAGCCAATGAACAAATTATCGAAGTTTCTAAAGCAATTGATAGACTTTCCTCCTATTTAGATGCCTTATAGGATGTAAATTTGCCAATGCCCTTTCAACTTCAATCTACCTATACCCCTTCGGGTGATCAACCCTCGGCCATTAAACAACTTACCGAAGGGGTATTGGATGGGGAGCGCTATCAAACACTCTTAGGGGTGACGGGTAGTGGTAAAACCTTTACCATTGCTAATCTTATTCAACATATCCAACGGCCTACTTTGGTGCTGACCCATAATAAAACATTGGTAGCACAATTGTATGGTGAGTTTAAACAATTTTTCCCCAATAATGCAGTAGGTTATTTTGTTTCTTATTATGATTATTATCAACCGGAAGCTTATTTGCCCACTTCTGGTGTTTACATTGAAAAAGATTTAAGCATTAATGAAGAGTTAGATAAGTTAAGGTTACAGGCCACTGCGCAATTATTAAGCGGACGCAGAGATATTATTATAGTTGCAAGTGTAAGTTGTATTTATGGAATGGGCAATCCAACAGAATACGAAAAAGGAATTATAAGAATTGAAAAAGGAATGGTAATAGCAAGACAAGCTTTTTTACATGCGCTTGTAAATAGTTTATACCACCGAACAGTTACCGAATTTGATAGAGGCTCTTTTAGAGTTAATGGAGATACCGTAGATATAAGGCTTCCTTATGTAGACTATGGATATCGAATTACTTTTTTTGGTGACGAAATAGAATCCATTGAAAGTTTAGAAATAGAAAGTGGAAAAAGAATTGAAGCTATGGAAAATGCGGCTATTTTTCCTGCTAATTTATATTTGGCGCCCAAAGAAATGGTACAAGAAATTATTGCTGAAATACAAGATGAAATGCGCGCCCAGGTGGAGTATTTTAAAAGTACTGGAAAACACTTAGAAGCGCAAAGATTAAAAGAAAGAGTAGAATATGATATTGAAATGATTCGTGAATTAGGCTACTGTACAGGCATTGAAAATTATTCACGATTTTTTGATAGACGTATTCCAGGTACTAGACCCTTTTGTTTATTGGATTATTTTCCAAAAGATTTTTTATGCGTAGTAGACGAAAGCCACGTGACCATTCCACAAATTTCAGGAATGTATGGAGGGGATAGAAGTAGAAAAATGAATTTGGTAGAATATGGCTTTAGATTACCAAGTGCCATGGACAATCGACCACTCAATTTTAATGAATTTGAAAATATTATAGGTCAATCTATATTCGTAAGTGCTACACCCGGTGAATATGAATTAGAAAAAACAGGAGGTTTAATAATTGAACAAGTGGTACGCCCTACTGGTTTATTAGACCCCCCCATAGAAGTAAGACCCACTAAAAATCAAATAGACAATTTATTAGAAGAGATTGCCATGCAGGTAAAAAAGGGGGACCGTGTTTTGGTGACCACCTTAACCAAAAAAATGGCTGAAGAAATGGATCGGTATTTAAGCCGTATTCAAATTAAATCAAAATACATACATAGTGATATTGACGCATTGGAAAGAGTAGAAATTTTAAGAGAGCTAAGATTAGGTATTATAGATGTTTTAGTAGGGGTCAATTTATTAAGAGAGGGGCTTGATTTACCCGAAGTGTCCTTGGTAGTGGTATTGGATGCAGATAAAGAGGGATTTTTAAGAAATGAAAAATCACTAACACAAACAGCCGGAAGAGCTGCAAGAAATGTAGATGGTCGCGTAATTTTTTATGCAGATCAAATGACAAAAAGTATGCAGCGAACCATAGACGAAACCAATAGAAGAAGAGACAAGCAAATAAAATACAATTTAGAACACCATATTACTCCTACGACCATCGTAAAGAGTATCCAACAAGTAATGGCCCAATCGGCAGTTCTAGACATTAAAGGGTATACACTCAATAATATCAATATTACCACTACCGATAATTTGATCATGGCAGCAGAGCCAGAAAACAGTTATACTACTATTCCTCAAATAGAAAAAGCAATTAATCAAACTAAAAAACAAATGGATAAATTTGCCAAAGCCTTAGATTTTATGGAAGCGGCAAAACTAAGAGATGAAATGTATAGGTTAGAAATGCAACTTCAACAAATGAAAAACTCATAATCTATACAAATCATGCAAGCTTTCCTTGAATCTATATACAATGGCCTACTTCAAACTACATGGCTAGAATTGATTGCCGTTTTTTCTGGAATCATTTCGGTGTGGTATAGTCGTAAAGAAAATATTTTAGTCTATCCTACCGGCTTACTCAATACAACCATTTATATTTATATTAGTTTACAAGGACACTTAATTGGTGAGGCAAGTGTTAATGTTTATTATACCCTGATGAGCCTATATGGCTGGTATTTATGGACCAGGGTAGATCCAGACAAGCATACCATAATTTTACAAATCACAAAAAGCTCATTCAAAGATTGGAGAAACCAATTGTTATTTTTTGCAGCTTTTTATTTAGTCATCTATTTTTCACTAGTTTTTTTAAAAAAAGAATTTGCACCAGAAGCCATTCCTTGGGCTGACGCCTTAGCCAGTGCCTCTGCTTATACAGCGATGTGGTTGATGGCAAAGAAAAAAGTGGAAAGCTGGTTTTGGTGGATAGTTACTAATATTGCCTCTATACCTTTATATTTTATAAAGGGTTATGCATTTACAAGTGTTCAATTTATTATTTTATTAATTTTAGCCATCGCTGGATGGAAGTCTTGGCTAGATAAAGTAAACGCAAAGCACAACAATGAATAAACCATCTTTATTAAAAAAAATAGTTGTACTAGGCCCAGAGTCTACAGGAAAATCAACTCTTTGTGCACAGCTGGCAAAACATTATGATACTATTTATTGTGAAGAGTATGCACGTACTTACTTATCGAAGGAAGGTACTAAATACACTTATGAGAACTTATTAAAGATAGCTCAGGGTCAGCTTCATCTAGAAGAAGAAGCTATCAAAAAAGTACAGGTGTCGAACAAGAATAAATTAATTATAGACACCGATATGTATGTGATGAAAGTTTGGTGTGAATATGTTTTTAACAATTGCCATCCATTTATATTAGAACAAATTAATCATAGACCATATGATTTTTATTTACTCTGTAATATAGACCTGCCATGGACTGCAGATGAAATGAGAGAATACCCTGACGAAAAACCAAGACAAGAATTATTTTCTATCTATAAAGATATTTTGATCAATCAAAATACACCCTGGGGCATCGTTGAAGGGGTAGGTGAAAGGAGACTTAATAATGCCATTCAATTAATTGATACCCATTTTTCTTAATTTTTTAACAAAGCGGCAATGTCCTCATCTGTTTCTATATTATTCATCTCTCTTAAAATTTGAGGATAGCGCCATGCTACTCTACGGGTTAAAGGTTTGGCTGTAAATTTTTTAGGATTAGGAAATCCAGCTACTATCATGGCCGCTTGTTCCCTTGTTAAGTTTTTAGCATGTTTATGAAAATAATATTGTGCAGCAGCTTCAATACCAAAACAACCGGGTCCAGTTTCAATCACATTTAAATACACTTCTAAAATTCTTTTCTTACCCCAAACCCATTCAATTAAAAAAGTGAAATAAATTTCAGGCAATTTTCTAATATATCTTCCAATACCAGAGCCCTGCCATAAAAAAACATTTTTTGCTGCTTGCTGAGTAATGGTGCTGGCACCACCGCCAATAGGTATTTTTGATTTCTTTGATTTCTTTTTGGGGTGTAAGCTTTTTTCAATAGCATCCCAATCAAAACCCATATGATCTGTAAATGATTGATCCTCACTTGCAATAACCGCCAGTTTTATATTATAAGACATATCATTCCAACTGACATAGTCTCTTTTTAAACCTAAGCCAAAGGCATTGGTCATTTGTGTAATGGTAATAGGCGGATCAATAAATTTTGTAATGAATACGTATACAATGGTACTAAGAAATAAGTATAAAATTATGCGTTGTAATTTTTTTAGCACAAACTATAATTTATAAAATTTCTACCGTAAATCTTTTTCCAATGGGTCTATAATTAGGGTTGGTTTTGTGTATTAAAACACCCCCAGCCCAAGCCAATACCCCCCCTATTAATTTAGGAATATTATCTCGTGCAAAAATTTGGTCTTTATTGGACAAAGTATTAAAAATATTAAGTCCTACATAGCCTATGCCACCTGTTATTAAAAAAGC
>CANHOY010000066.1 GCA_947462495.1 Bacteroidota bacterium | reverse complement strand
TGCTTTTCATCTTTAATTTCTAATTTACCTTTTGCTTGAACCGATTGATAATTCCAGGTGCTTCCCATATTTTTAGTGGTATACCAATTTGCACTCACAAAGGCAGATGGCCCTGAAAAAATGACCAACGCTTTATTATTATTTTCAAAGGCATTGGTATGGTCTTGCTTGCGCATCATATGACCACTAATAGTTATGGTATCATTTTCTATTTTTAATAAAATAGGTATTTGCGTCGCTACTGGGAAACCTTCTTCATTGACACCACAGATAGTGACAAAAGGATTCGCTTGCATGAAGTCCAACACTTCTTGATGATCCTTAGCTTTAAAATGAGGAATATTATACATAGTATTTTTTTACAAAGGAAGTTCAGTGGTTGTTTTTATTTCATCCATTACAAATAAACTATTAATATGTGCCACCATAGGGAGCACGGCTAATTTTTCCTGATAAAATTTATTATAGGTCTCTACATCTTTGGTGACCAATTTTAAATAATAATCAAAACTGCCCGATACCAAGCTGCAAGAAATAATTTCCGGAAATTTTGCAATGGTTTGTTCAAACTCAGAAAAATTATTTCTAGTTTGTTTGTCTAAAGTTACTTGGCAATGTACTACCAATCCAAGGTCTAATTGTTTTCGGTCTAACAGGGTCACATATTTTTGAATAACACCTTCCTGTTCTAATCGTTTAATTCGATCATGAATGGGGCTCATGGATAAATTAATGGCTGCACTAATGTCCTTGATAGTGATTAATGCATTTGACTGAAGTAGTCTCAATATGGACCTATCAAGCTCGTCTAAAATCATAGAAAGCAATTATTACTGAAAAATGTTAATTTACTCACCCTAAAATACTATTTTTTACTTAAAATATGTATATTATAAGTATATTTTACTGATTTTTTAAGTTTTGAAAATAATATTTCCTTTTAATTGAACTTTGTACCGAAATAAAATCAAAAATTAATGATCATAGGTGTTCCCAAAGAAATTAAGGTACAAGAGTACCGTGTAGGTTTGACCCCCGAAGGAGTAGATGCCCTCGTTAGACAAGGTCACCAGGTTTATATTGAAACTAAAGCTGGTGCCGGCTCGGGATTTGCAGATGAGGCTTATATTAAAGCAGGTGCTAGTATCTTAAATACTGCACAAGAAATTTACGCTATTGCAGAAATGATTATTAAAGTAAAAGAACCTTTGGCAGTAGAATACCCACTGATTAAAGCTGGACAAATATTATTTACTTATTTCCACTTTGCAGCTTCTAAGGAATTAACCGAAGCCATGATGAAATCATTAGCAGTATGTATTGCCTATGAAACCGTTGAATTACCTGATGGTTCATTACCCTTATTAGTTCCTATGTCGGAAGTGGCAGGAAGAATGGCGGTAAATGTGGGGGCTTATTATTTAGGAAAACCATTTGGCGGAAAAGGAAAATTATTAGGCGGTGTGCCAGGAGTGAAACCTGCCGAAGTATTAATTATAGGTGGTGGAATTGTTGGAACACAAGCAGCAAAAATGGCTGCAGGTTTAGGGGCCAACGTTACCATTATGGATACAAACTTAACAAGATTAAGATATTTATCGGACGTCATGCCAGCAAATGTGGTTACACAATATTCTACCTTAATGGCTATTCAAGAAAAATTACCAACTGTTGATTTAGTAATAGGTGCAGTGTTATTACATGGTGCAAAAGCACCGCATTTAATTAAGAAAGTGGATTTAGCATTAATGGAAGCAGGCACAGTGGTAGTGGATGTTGCCGTAGATCAAGGAGGATGTATTGAAACATGCAAACCTACTACGCATGAAAATCCAGTGTACATGGAGCAAAACATTTTACACTATTGCGTAGCCAATATGCCAGGAGCCGTTCCGCAAACATCTACGCGTGCTTTAACACAAGCCACTTTGCCTTATGCTATTGCCATTGCCAATAAAGGATGGGAAAAAGCATGTGTTGACAATGCAGCTTTAGCAAAAGGATTAAATATAAAAGCTGGAAAAATTTTACATAAAGGCGTAGGCGACGCATTCAACGCATAGTATTCGAATGGGTTTGATATTTAAAAGCCTGGTCCTTCAAAAGACTAGGCTTTTTTTATATATGATTTTAATCAGTTTCTAAAAAATAGATTGTAAAATATTTTGTGAAACAAATATTAATCGTAATTTTACGATTAATAAGAAACTATGGCACTCTATACAGAAAAAGACGAACAAATTGCATTACTAGCTAAGGCCTTGGGGCACCCTGCTAGGGTGGCTATTATTCGTTTACTACTTAAAAAGCAGACCTGTATTTGTGGAGATATCGTAGACGAATTACCGCTTTCACAAAGCACTGTTTCGCAACATTTAAAGGAATTAAAAGAAGCGGGTTTAATACAGGGAGAAATTACAGGCGTAAAAACATGTTATTGTATTAATGAGTCTAACTGGAAAAAAATAGCTAAGCTATTTGATGGCTTATTTAATACTACTTACAAAGCAAAATCTTGTTGTTAACAATAAAAAATTGAAACTATGAAAACAGAATTAGAATTAAAAGAAATCGTAAAAGCAAAATACAGTGAGATTGCTTTACAAGATAAAGAGACCAACATGTCTTCTTGTTGTGGGGCTGGTGGCTGTAGTACCGAAATTTACAATATCATGTCGGATGACTATACCCAGCTCCCGGGTTATGTAGAAGGCGCTGATTTAGGACTAGGCTGTGGATTACCTACCGAGTTTGCAAAAATAAAAGAAGGTGATGTAGTAGTGGATTTAGGTTCAGGTGCAGGCAATGATTGTTTTGTAGCAAGAAGAAGTACAGGTGCCACTGGTAAAGTTATAGGTATTGATTTTACACCCGCAATGATTGAGAAAGCAAGAGCTAATGCAGAAAAAA
This sequence comes from Bacteroidota bacterium, assembly GCA_947462495.1. Taxonomy (GTDB): domain Bacteria; phylum Bacteroidota; class Bacteroidia; order Chitinophagales; family Chitinophagaceae; genus Sediminibacterium. The sequence continues at coordinate 5,222 of CANHOY010000066.1, read as the reverse complement.
TGGGCTACCACAATGTTGAATTTAGACAAGGCGATATTGAAAATATGCCTATCACTTCCAACATAGCAGATGTAGTAGTAAGCAATTGTGTATTAAACTTAGTGCCTAATAAACATGCCGTTATTCAAGATATATTTAGAGTTTTAAAACCAGGTGGTCATTTTAGTATATCCGATGTGGTATTAGTAGGTGCGCTGCCAGAAGCTTTAAGAAATGCTGCAGAAATGTATGCAGGTTGTGTATCTGGTGCAATTCAGAAGCAAGTGTATATGGAATTAATACATGCGAATGGTTTTGAAAATGTAGTGGTACAAAAAGAAAAAGCTATTATAATTCCAGATGATATTTTAGTGAATTATTTAAACCCTGCTGAAATTGCTAACTTTAAAGCTTCTCAAATGGGTATTTTCTCTGTTACCGTATTTGCACAAAAACCTAAAGCGGTTTGTGTGCCAGGTGCAGGATGTTGCTAACAAAATAAACTAAAACGAGTATGAAAAATATTTTAGTCTTATGTACAGGTAATAGTTGCAGAAGTCAAATAGCTCATGGCTTTTTAGCTTCGATGACTGCGGGAAAAGCCCATGTATATTCTGCAGGCGTAGAAACGCATGGTGTGAATCCAAAAGCCATAGCTTCTATGAAAGAAATTGGTATTGATATTGCACACCATACCTCTAATAATATTACCGAATACTTTGGTGTCGATTTTGATTACGTGATAACTGTTTGCGATAACGCAAAAGAGCGTTGTCCTTATTTTCCCACCAAGGCTGTTAAATTACATTATAATTTCCCCGACCCCGCCAAAGCAATAGGCGCAGAGGATGAAATTAATGAGCAGTTTAAAAGCGTAAGAGCAATGATTAAAGAGTATTGCGAAAACTTTATAGAAGAATATATAAACTAGTAACTTTTATCCACTCTATTAGAAAAAATAAATATTATAATAAAAAAAGCGTCCCGTAAATTCGGGACGCTTTTTTTATATAGAATCTAACAATCTTTTAAATACTAGCTTATTTCCAAACTGTCCAACCTTTCCACCATGTTTGATTATCGCCAGATACTGCAACTGCACCTCTAAAAGTAACTTTCTCAAAGAAAGCATTTTGTAATTTATCATCTGTGAAAGAACCATTTTTAGTGAAGTTGACATCATTCCAAGTACCTAATGAACCCCAAGTAGCAGCAGTTATAGGATCAGTACTAGGTGTTGCTGGAGTAGTAGATGGAGTTGAGTTATTAGCGTAAGGAGTAAAATCTGGACTTGTATAGTTAAATGGTTGAATTAATTTTAATCTATCCGCTGTAGCATTTGTTAAAATTGTATTACCAAATGCAGGAGTTGAAAACCAAGTCAATAAGCTTGCAGCTGTAGTTCCAACAGTAGATGTACCACTTAAAGTTATATTGGAAGTATTACCAGCAAGTGTAGTGTTCTTAATTCTAATACTGCTGTCATTAATATTCTTATCTACATTTCCTAATGCGACATCAAAATTAAGACCAATAGGCCAACCAGTAATAATAGAGTTCATGATAGAAATACCTGTATTTCTTCTGATATGTGCTCCTGCTCTATATAAAGTATTTCCTACACTAGCTAAAGTTGCTCTTGGTCCAATGGCAGTGATATTTGAAAAAACTGCTGAGGTTCTTGGTGTTAGAGAAGATCCTTTACCATCATTATCTGATTCAAATGCTTCAGATTGAGAGATATCGGCAATAACTGAATCTCTTAAGACGATACCAAACTGAACATTCCCAGAATATCCAAAGTCTGTATCAAAATCATCGTCTTGAGTTTTGTAAGCAATTAAATACTTACAGTTTACGGTACCGCCAAACCACTCGTAAGCATCATCTTTTGCATAAGTAACTTGGATATGGTCAATAGTTGTACCACTACCCACACCAGCCATTGTTAAACTATTTAACTCATTATCTGGTTGGAAAGCGTATCCAGCGTATTCAATTCTTGCATATTGTAAAATACCAGAATTATCTGCATCGTTTCCTGTAGGGAATGCAGCATCACCAGAACCAGCTAAACCATAACCTACTTCTGTATCATTAATACCGCCTTCCACTGAAGTTAACCCAGTAACAGCTGTACCTTTCCAAGTTAATACTTGGTTTACTTTAGCAGTTCCTAATATAACTATTCCACCCCAGTCACCAGACTGAGGATTAGCTGAAGCAGAAGTGAACACAATTGGTTTTTCCGATGTTCCTTTCGCCACTATTTTAGCACCACGAGAAATTACCAAGGCTGATACATTTGAGCCAGATTTACCTTGTACTTTTGCACCTGGTTCAACTGTTAATGTAACACCTTTTGTCACATATACAATACCAGAAAGATAGTTTACATCTTTTGCAAATAAAGTAGTGTCTTTTGTAATTTTACCTGTTAAAGTAATGGTATTTGATACCACACCTACAGGAGCAACTTCCTTCGTTACTACGAAGATTTCTTTTTCGCCATCCATTTCAATCTTTCTGCAACCAGTAACGGCTAAAAAAGCTAGGGATAAAATAAATAATTGTTTCATTGTTTTTGTATTTAAAAAAAGTTTTTTGATTTTGTTATATTATAAAGAGTAATTAAGTGTTACGCCATAAGTAGTACCAAATTTTCTTGAAAAACGAGTAGCATCATTTGCTTTATCATATTCAGTACTACTATTATTATTTTGATAGAAAATTTGTCTTTGGTTTAGGATATCGGAAATTGTAAACTTAATCTCTGCTTTATTATTTGAAAATTTCTTGCTAATTTGAAAATCAACCAAGGCTCTTGGATTTTCATATACATCAGGAGCACCAGCACCAGCTTGAATGTCCCCTACTAGGTAAATACGTTTACCCACTTGATTGAATAAAACTGTAGCATTAAACCCTTTTTCAACCACATCGTATAATAAACCCGTGTTGATGATATAAGGAGATTGACCTTGTAATGCTCTGTTTACATTTAAAGCAGCGTCATCAATTTTTGAATTGATATAAGAACCGTTTGCTTGTAAGGTAAATCTAGAAGACAATTTTTTACGTCCTTCTATTTCAAAACCAAATGCAGTCGCTTTTGAAACGTTTTGGAAAGAGAATAAGCTTGTACCACCTCCAGCTTCTTGATAAATACTTTCAATAGGGTTGTCAAAGTTCTTATAGAATACACCTACAGTAAACATTTCACCCGCTGCAGGATACACTTCATAACGAAGGTCGGTATTGGTAATTTTTGTACGTTTCAAAGATGGATTTCCAGAAACAGAAGCGTTTAATTCAAAGTCATATATATTTAAAGCAGATAATTCTCTTAATTCTGGACGAATCACTGTTTGAGATGCGGTAATTCTTAAATTTGATTTTTCAGTCACTTTAATAGTTGCATTCACACCTGGTAGGTAATCAGTAACCTTGGAATAAGTATGACGAGGATCCCACTTTTTAACGGAACCAACTAATTGGTCAAAATTTTCTACTCTTAAGCCCCAAACAACTCTTAAGCCTTCAGAAAATTTATTATCAAATTGTACATAACCAGCGTTTAAAATGGTATTGGCTAAATATCTAAAGTTTCTATTTTGAATAGAATTGAAGGCAAATTTATTATCTGCACCTGTTCCAAAATTATTAGGCACAAAAGCAGATTCTGCTGGCAATAATCTTAAAGAAGGATTATCTATAGGCATGGTGATGGCAAATAATTGAGCGTCATATAAACGATCCTTTACTTGACCCATATAACCTGCCTTAACGGTATTTTGTTGATTTATTTTAAAAGTTAAATCACCACCCGCTGTATAAATATAATCAGATAAGGTTTGGAAAATTCTACTACCTGATTGTTGAGATAAAGTATTTGAAATGTTCAGTACATAAGGATCACTACCTGTTATACTTTTAGTATACATAATTCTTCTTTGGTCTGGTGTATATGAATCCAAAATATTAAACGCTCCATACCAATTGAACTTTAATTTTTGAGACAAGCTATGTTCGCCGTTTAATTGATTGGTAAAAAATACATTTTGACCAAATACAAACTCATTTCCTTTTACTAAATCTTGTCTAGAATAGTCAGTACCCATTCTTGAATTATAAGAATTTGATGTTTTAACGTTTACAATAGCTTTATAACTAATTTTATTCAAAGGGTTTAAGAAAATAGATAAGCCTGCAATAGCACCCATATTAATGTCTTGGAAATACTTGCTATCTTTTAATTCAGTGATCGGGACGAATTTGTCATTAGATATACCATTTTGATTATTGATATTATCTTGGAAGCGGTATGCATTTGCATAACTCACACCAAACATACCCCCAATTTTTTTACCCCAAAGTGTTCCAGCAAAACCGCCATTCATTTGCAGGTTAATATTGGGCTTGGCTGTAGTTTGAACTGGTGCCCAATTACTTGACATAGTTTTACCTAAAGCAGTTTTTGCACCCATGCTAGCAGTATCAAAATTAGATTTAGTAGTATAACCAGTAGGTAACGCTCTTGATCCATCGTCAATTCCTAGCCAATCTGTTTTACCCCCTTTGTCTTTGAAAAAATCTTTTCCAGTAACTAAGCTATTCGCACTTGTACCTAATTGAATATTAAAGAAATTTTTAGTAGGTACATCCTTCGTATTTACTTGGATTAAACCACCTGCCCACTCACCAGGCAATTCTGGAACGAAGGCTTTATTAATAATAATGTTATCAATAATTTGAGAAGGGAATAAATCAAAAGAAAACGTTTTTCGATCAGGCTCAGTACTAGTTAATAAAATACCATTCAACATGGCTTGGTTGTAACGATCCGCCAATCCTCTTACAATTATATATTTACCTTCTTGTATAGAAGCACCTGGTGTTCTTTTTAAAATTTCCGCAGTATTACGATCTGGACTTCTTTTAATAGTCTCTGCAGAAATAACTGAAGCTACTGTATTTGTATTTTTTTGAAAAGCAATTAAGGCATTGTCTGTAGCCCCTTTATTAGATGACCTGTTAGCTGATACCGTTACATCCGCTAATTTTGAATTAGCTTCTTCTAATACTACATCTAATACTAAATCTTCATTAGTAGTAGTCGCTTTAATATCTTGAACTGTCTTATTTTTATAGCCTACATAAGTTAAAACGAGAGTATAGTTCTTAGCTACATCAATTGTAAAACTATATCTTCCTTCAATGTCTGTTTTTGCAATCTGAGTTTT
>CANHOY010000065.1 GCA_947462495.1 Bacteroidota bacterium | reverse complement strand
TTTTTACCAGCATTATTGGAAATATCCACCCCCGATGTACCACAAGTAATTAATATCTTATTGGTAATATATTCCACACTAGATCGGAAACCATTTGGGAAACCCAGTTTCGAATCAATTTTCCAAATTTGCTTTTTTATAGATTGCCATTTATTGTCGGAATTAGGAATTAGAAATAATTTAAGTCCTACGGCATTTTGATAGCGACTCGTATCTTTCGTAAAATCTCCGCCTACAATCATCATTCTATTTCCATTTGGAGAAATAGCAATACTATTTGCACCAGTTGTTTTTCCACCTTGAATGATTGGGATATCTCTTGCCTCACCATTCATCCACAATCGACTTGCATTGCCTCCAGTTACTATAAAGTCATATCCATAGGTATTATCCATATTAGAACTACTAGAAGCAAAACAAGCTTCTCCTTCTTTTAAATTTGATTTAAAATAATCTGACTTAACCTGCTGCCAATGTTCTCCTTTATCATTGGTCTTTAATAAAAAAAGTTGGTTATTAATAGGATCACCTACAATACTTCCATTTTTGTCATCTTTAAAATGAATGGCATCTAAAAACATAAGTGAATCCTTGTTTTCATATACTTTATACCAACTTTCGCCTCCATCGATTGTTTTTAATACAAGCGCTGGGGCTTGTATAGCAGCAACGATGGCTTCCTTATCATTCCAAGCATGAATGGATCTAAAATCACGGTTCTCATACCCTATTATTTGTTTCCAAATAAAATGTTCTCCTGCGTCATTGGAAAAAGCAATACTCCCTTTACTGCCACTAGCCCAGATAGTATTCACATTCGGAACGGATAAACCTCTAATACTTATCCCTTTTTTCTGAGTAAGTATTTTTATGGAATTATTACCCGAATTTTGCGCAAAGCTATTTTGAAATAAAAATAAAAAAGCAACTATTAAAAATTGAAATTTTCTCATAATAATACTTTTTAACTTTATAAAGATACGACATGATACCTTATTGGATGAGTAGAACGCAATTAATGTTAGGCGATAATTTGGTAGAAAAATTAATGAGTAAAAACTTATTGGTGGTGGGATTAGGCGGCGTGGGTGGAATTTGTGCCGAGATGATTGTACGAGCTGGTGTAGGAAAAATGACCATTGTTGACAATGATACCATAGATGCCAGTAATATTAATCGACAAATACCCGCATTACATTCTACAGTATCACAATCAAAGGCACAGGTATTGGCTGCCAGATTATTGGATATCAATCCCCTACTTGATTTAACAATTCTTGAAGTATTTGTGGAGAATACTTCTATGCAAGCATTAATTGAAAAAGAACCTTGGGATTATGTAGTGGATTGTATTGATACCTTATCGGCAAAAGTTGATTTAATAAAAGGCTGTATGGATAGAAAATTAGCCATAGTGAGCTCCATGGGTGCTGGAGGCAAAGTAGACCCTTCTCAAATAAGGGTGACTGACTTATCAAAATCCTATGAATGTAATTTAGCGCGGTATGTAAGAAAGCGATTACAAGCATTGGGTATCAAAAAAGGATTGAAAGTCGTTTTTAGCCCAGAAAAACCAGATCAAAGTAAAATAATAGAATCAGATAAGGTATACCCCAAGAAGTCCATTATTGGTACTTTAAGCTATATGCCAGCCGTTTTTGGTTGTACGGTGGCAAGTGTAGTAATAAGGGATTTAATGGCAATGGATTGATTTATAGGCCTATTTTCTTTGAAATCAGCCTTATTTTTCATTAAATTTGCAGCGCTAAGAAATAGCATGCTGGTTCGGTAGCTCAGCTGGATAGAGCGTCATCCTTCTAAGATGAGGGCCATTGGTTCGAATCCAATCCGAATCACAAAGCTCCGACCTAAGTCGGAGCTTTTGCATTCAATGAGTCACATAAAGCTTGCTTTGATGTGGCGACTAATATCACCCCAATACCTAACCAAAATCAGTTTTTCTGCTATTGATATCTTGTAATTTAAAGTAATAAAACCTACTATTATGAGAATCGATTTAACCAAATACCACATTTTCTCACGAATATCCATTTACATTTTAGCGACAGTCTTAATTTGTATTGGAATATACCATATAACTAAACCAGATGATTTACTAGTGTATGTACCCTATTTTTTACCAGGAGGCATTAAATGGGCATATTTAGTAGGAACATGCTTTGTATTAGTTGGCATTTCATTTATTACTAACTTCTATGTTAAAATAGCAAGTTACTTATTATCCTTCTTCTTATTCTTTTTTGTAATTACGGTACATGTACCCAATTTTTTTAATGCAGCCATGGCAGATATGCGCACATTTGCCTTAATTAATATTTTAAACAATACGGCTATTGGTGCTTTTGCCTTACATATAGCAGCAGGTGCACATCACCAACAATTACACTTTGACGAGAGCGATTAGTTTAAAAAGGACAAGCATTTTCTTTATAAACAAGCGTTACTTTTTGTTTTAAAGGATCTGAAGCATCATTTGTAAAATATACCTCTTTAAGGTCAGCATTGCTATTTAATGAAGCCTGTCTCATTGCAGCTGTATTTGATAAATTGGTTGTAAAACTAAAATTGATATTATTATTATTAAAGCTACCTGTTATATCATAATTAGTTTTATCCGCTAAATAGACAGTGGCTGCTCCATTTACAAATGTTAAACCTCCAGAATTGGCACTACCACTCTTTTTGTATAATAACATCAAAGAGGGCGTAATAGAAATATTTTTTCCACTACAGCTTGCTGAGATAATAAGTTTATATTTACTTAAACCAACAATGGGTGTTACTTGAAAATTATAAGTTTTACCACAAGCATCTTTACCCCCTAAATCTAGTTTGTTAGGTGAAATAGCATATTGTAAATTATCAGCAAATTCTACAGTGTTTTTATTATTGCCATAATATAATTCATCTGTATTATATACCGGATTATCCTTAGTAGGTTGCGCTAAACCAATAGTTTGAGAATATGTTTTTCCTTCTGGCGTAGTACGTGAAGTTTTATAGGCAAATTCAGGCTTTGCTGTAGCATCGATACCTGCAAAAGAAAAATTAAAACCTGCAGTACAAAAATTCAAGTCGGAATTGGTTTTTACTGAACCTTCTGCTAGATAATATATATAAGAATTTGCTGGAATAGTAAGATAGCCTTTTCTAGAATTATTTCCAGTAGTCTTTATACCATTTTTCCAAGTTTCATAAGTGCCATCAGTATATTGTATTTCAGAACTAATATCATCGTAATAAACTGCAATAGAACCAGTTCTTGTATTTTTATCAAGTGCGTCAAAAAATTTGACTTCAGCAACTATATCACTAGTAAAAGGACCTGCACTACTTTTTTGATACCAATTATACCAGTTATCATCATCATTTTGTGGTTTAAGAAGCCAATTCAAATTCCAAACTGCATAATTAGGGTTGCCATATTTTTGTCCATTTAAAGAAATATAAGTGGGGGAAGTTCCTGAAGCTACATTGGCTTTAATACCTAAATTGGCCTTATCTGAATTGGAAGCTATTGCATTTCTTGTACTAGCAGAATGATACAATACCACAATTTTATTAGTGACTCTTGCAAGGTTTATTTTTTTAATAATAGGTATGTATTCGCCATTATCATTCGTGGAAACTATATTTAGTTTTAATGTATCTTTTATTGAAATATCATAATTTGGGTCTATACCAAAATTAACAATACCATTATTGGTAATAAATTTATTTGTATAAATTCCCTTTAAATCTACTAATTTCTTATTAGATGCAATGCCAACCACCATAGGCTTAGTAATTAATGCATTGGTAACATCATCAAATAATCTTATTTGAAAAGTTGTTTTTATAATACTATTATTAATCATTAAAAATGATTTTTCTTCTCCCGTTACTTTATCTGTGGTAATATCATCAATAGAACAACTATAAAAGCTATTGATTAGCGTTAAGAAACAAGTATATAGTATAAATTTATTTTTCATAATATTTTAGTTAGTTTTTGGCAAATTTTTTGATTTCTCTTTGACATTCTTTGATTGAGATAGTTTTATTCCTAAATTAATTTTTAACACTGGATATATTTGAAATTTAGAAAAACTTTCCTCTAAACTTCCTGCTTGGTTAAAATTTGCATCACTATTAGATTCAAAAATTCCATTTGATTGAATTTGAAATTTAGGCGCCCCTTGAAATATACCACCTAGTTCAACACTTAAATTTACTTTTTTCTTACTATTGATATTATTCCCAATACCCAATCCCAAATAAGGAGCTATTGTACTTTCTGGTTTCACATCCCACTCAATGGTACCCACTTTTTCCTTACTAACAACGAGGTCGCCAAATTTATAGTCACTTTGGAGATTTCCTTTGACCTTGGTATTAAAATTATTTATTAAAACACCGCCACTTATATATAATTTTTTATATATCTGATAATCTGCCAACAATGAATAAGAACCGGTTATAATTGTAGAATTGATATCAACATTCAAATCAGCACTTCTTAAATTTGTTAGAAATTCATAATTGAAACGCTCAGCCCCAACTTTTACCAACCATTTTGGATTAATACGATAGGCAAGATCGGCTCCCACCCCTGAGGTAGATCCTTTCAAAATTAAACCAAGATCCTGTCCATAACTGGCGGATCCAATAAGGATCAAAAGCACTAAAAGATGTATTTTTCTCATATGTTATATTTCTCTTTAAAAAACGATTTTTATATTTATCGAATTTTTGTATTTGTCGAATTATAAATCAAAATTACAATTCGACTGATATTTACCTAATTATATTAATTTAAATTTGATGTTATTTTCTTAAAACGTTCTCATTTTGAATTATAGTAGGCTAATTTGTTTTAAGTATTTCAGCATATCTTATACAAGTTACTTTTATATAGTTTTAATTAAATATTAATACCCATATAGATTAATAATCAACATGGATTATAATCTAATCCGAAACATCACAAATTAATAACTCATTGTATATCAATACGTTACTTATATTTTAAGCATCTACTTGGCAAACACTAATTAGCAAGGAAGCAAAGAGGTTAAAATTGAAAGAAAAATTGATTAATAATATTTTATTACAAGTCATTAATAAGGTCATTTTGTCTTATCTATGTCCTATTTTATTTAATTTTAGAAAAAATATCAAATGAGAAGAGGAATTTTATATTTAGCCTTATTCATAGTAAGTATCAATACAAAAGCACAAATTGGTTCAGGTAATAGCTCTAACCCCGAAATATCGTTATTTATGTCCACTGATATGCCTATTACAATGGATAGAAATAATGTGATAGACAAATTTGGTAATAGAACCCCTTACAATAATAACATAAAAGGAAGTCCTTTTTTAAATGACCAATGGCTAATTGGTTCAATTTATGGACTAGACCTCAAAAAAATGGCGGAGGTAAAAGTTAGATTAAATACGAACAGTAACCAAGTTCATTTTTTAGATATGAAAAATACTGAATTGGTAGTTGACAAGTCAAAGATTAAAAAAGTAGCGATATATGATGAGTTAAGTGTAGATTCAATTTATTTTGAAACTGGATTTACAGATACAAAAAATGAACTAAATAGCTCCAATTTAGTGCAAGTTCTAAATAAGGGGGAAGTGCTATTATTGAAAAATTATACGAATCATGTTGTAAAAAAAGATTCTTTATTTGGTGCTATCAATGTATATTATTTTGCACCAATGTTTGATTATTATTTACAAGTTGAAAAGAATAAGATTCAAAAACTAAAGAAAATAGATGTAAAGATATTATCTACCATGCTTCCTAATAAAGAACTAATTACCAATTACCTGACGCAGAAAAATAAGATAAAATCAGAGAAAGAAATTATTGATTTCTTGAACTTTTATAATCAAAATAATAGGTGATAATTTACTTTTAAAAACATCTTTATATAGTTTACCTTATTTCCATTTATCAAACTATACTAAGGAATATTTAGTATAGATCTAAATTGAACCTTCAATTATAAAGTTGCGACAAGAAAATACATAAAAACCCCTCCTATTTTCGAAAAATCTAAATGGAGGGGTTAAATAATTTATGTTAGAAACTAAAAAGGACAAGACTTTTCAGAGAAGTTTAAGTTAATGGTAATCATTTTGTTACCATCTGTAGTAATTCCCTGTTCATAACTGATATCTTTAATATCAGGATTGGCTGCCAAGGTACTTGTCCTCATACCTGCTAAATCGTTTAAATTGGTGGAAAGATTAAAATTAAAATTCTTGCCGTTGTACTCTCCTTCAAAACTATATTTTCCTGTTGGAGTTAAGTATAAGGTAGTGATGCCTCCAACAAAATCTACCCCATATAAAGGAGATCCTACTATTCCTGCTGCTTGTGTTTCTATTAATTTAAACAATGCCATTAAATTAGGCAAGATAGAAATACTTTTTCCACTACAACCCGCTTTTAAAATTATTTTATATTTAGTTAAACCTGCTTTTGGTGTTAATTTAAAGTTGAAAGTTTTACCGCAGGAAGTAGAATCCCCTAAATCCATTGTTTGTGGTTCAACCGTATATTCTGGATTTGGAGAAAAAGTAACAGTATTTGATAATTTTCCATAAGTTATATCCTTTTCTGTTACATCAGAAGGTGGAGTTAAAGATTTTAATCCATTAATTTTTAGAATACCACTATTCGTAGGAAAAGATTCCCCATTTACATTTTTACGTGAAAGTACATATTCAACTTCAGTGCCACTATTACCTAAACCACTAAAAGCAAATGAATATCCTGCAGGGCAAGTACCAATATCATTGGTATACATTTTTACATTTAAATTAAAAAAACTATTTTCTTCGGGACTTCTTTTAATATCCCCATTAAATCCATCTATTTTAGAATCTATATTATCGCTATTGAAAAAACCTCTCGATAATGTTTTTCCTGATTTAAATACTGTATATTTTTTAAATAAATAATCAAAAGTAATTATATAATCTGTTAAAATAGAATCAACTCCAGGATTATAATTTAGCTTATACGTATTAGTAGATAAAGATCCCTGTCTCCAAAAATTAAAATAGTTTACCTCATAAAAATTAGGTTCATTTTTATATGTAGATTCCCATGGATAAATTATATCAGATATTTTAAAGACGTTCCAATCCCAATATTTCATTTTATTTCCATCAATACTTAGATAAAAAGGTTTGCTAGAGAATGTCAATGGCTTAATTCCTGAGTATGATTGCGTATTACTAATAACTAGCTTATTTTGCTGCAACAATAGTACTTTACTTCCAGGGCTTGTCATTGTTAAACTTGATAAAGCAGGTATATAAGCTGAATTTACATTCATTTCACCAGGAACTGAAGACATTACTCTTAATATCAAGGGGCTTGCTGTTGATATATCTTCATTAGGATCAATGGCAAAATTTAAAATACCATTTTTTACGGTAAATTCATTTTTATAACGACCTCCAAAATCGATAACTTTTTTATTGGAATACACTTTTACCACCATTTCATTTTTTAAAAATGTTTTGGTATCGGCATCTCTTAATCTTACTTGGATAGTCGTTTTTAAATAATCCGGGCTAATCATGATTAAGGATTTCTTTTCTCCTGTAGCTGGATCAACAGTAATATCTTTTACCGTACAATTAGTTAAAAAGGTAATGAAGATAAAAAAGGGAATATATTTTAAAATAGAGGTTTTCATAGTAGATAGTATTATAAATTATTTTATAGTAGTTGCGGGTGTAACAGAAGGTGTGGCTGATGGCTTAATTTTCTTAGCAAAACTGGCCAACTTAATGCCAAAATTCAATTTGAATACAGGGTAAATTTTATATTGCTCAATACTTTTAGATAAACTACCTGCTTGGTTAATATCCACATCACTATTTGATTGGAATACCCCGTTAGATACAATTTTCAACTGTGGAGCGTCTTGTAATATGCCCCCTATTTCTAAACTTAAATTAACTCTTTTACGGCTATTGATATTATTGCCAAAACCAATGCCTAAATATGGAGCTACTGATTTATACTTTTCTACTTCCCAGCTAATATTGCCCAATTTGCTTTTGGAAAGAATAACGTCTCCAAATTTCAAGTCAGATTGCAAAGTACCATCCACTTTAGTATTAAAATTGTTCATTATTACCCCACCTGATAGGTAAAC
>CANHOY010000064.1 GCA_947462495.1 Bacteroidota bacterium | reverse complement strand
GTTGATTTTGCATGAGGATAATTTAACAGGAGGCATTGGTGGTGAAATTAGCGCATGGATAGCAGAACACTGCTTTGAATATTTAGACGCACCAGTAATGCGCTGCGCTTCCTTAGATACGCCGATCCCTTTTAATATTGAATTAGAAAAACAATACCTGGCCAGTAGTAAGTTAGAAGAGACGATACAAAAATTATTAAATTATTAAATAAACAATACTCAAATTTCTTATTGAGGATTGTTTATTCTATACACTCGTAAAAAATTTCCTCCTAATACTTTTTCAATATCTTTATCTGAATAACCTCTTGCTATTAAAGCTTGCGTAAATTTAGGATAATCTAATACAGTTCTTAATTGTTTTGGTGCAGAATCAATACCATCAAAATCAGAGCCAATGCCCACGTGGTCAACGCCGATTAATTTTACAATATGGTCAAAATGTTTCATGAGTATTTCAATATCGGGCTTATTGGCTTCACTTTCGGAAGCATATTTTTCCGCAAGCATGGATTGAGCGTATTCTTTTTGAATGCCTGCTTTTAATAAGGAGTCCATTTCAGTTTTGTGCTTCATTCTAAACACGTTATCTTTTTTACCAAAATTACTATCCACAAAAGCGGAGTAAAAATTAAGATGAATCACTCCTCCATTTTTTCCAACCGCTACTATTTGATTGTCTTTTAAATTTCTTGTAACAGGGCAAATAGAATAAGCATTGCTATGGGAGGCAATCACTGGTTTATTAGTTGTTTTGATGGCATCCCAAAAAGTGGCTTCTCCCACATGAGAAATATCTACAATAATACCTAGCTTATTCATTCGGTGAATAATATCTTTTCCAAATTTAGTAAGTCCTTTAGGCCCTGTATAGTTTTTATCTTTTTCGTCCATATGTGAACTTGCCCAACTGGGAGAATTATTCCAAGTAAGGGTCATATAGCGAACGCCTCTTTTGTAAAAGGTATCTAATCGATCAATATTATCTTCAATCATATGTCCGCCTTCTACACCAAATTGAGCCACAATTTTATTTTCTTTCAATCCCTTTTGAATGGCCATCCAACTTTTTGCTACTACTATTTTATCTGGATTGCGCGCAGCCACTGCGTCTAAAGTATCCATTTCTCTCATGGCCCAGGCATAAGGATTTGCTTTTGTTCCATCGCACCAAACAGAAAATAATTGGTAATCCAGTCCGCCTTCTTTGAATCTTTTTAAATCGGAATGGTTAATCCCGGTCAAGTCCTGGTCGAGGCTTACTTTTTTCTCAATACATGCGGTAAGCGCATCATTGTGTGTGTCCACCAATACCGATTTGAAGTGAATGGCTTGGGCATGCGCATTGCTTGCAATAAAAAGTAAAATGGAGGCTAAATATTTCATAGGAGCAGATTGTTTTAATTGACAACTAAAATAGCTATTTTTGCTCACCTAAAAACGACTATGTTAGACAAATTAGAAGCCATAAAAGCAAGATTCCAGCAGGTAGGGGTGGCTTTGACCAATCCAGAAATCATCAATAACCAATCAGAATTTGGGAAATTGAGCAAAGAATACCGTTCCTTGGAAAAAATTATCATTCCTTATGAGCGTTATAGGAAAGTATTGGATGAACATAAGTTTGCGAAGGAAACTTTAAATGGAGACGATGCAGATATGAGAGAGTTGGCTAAATTAGAAATGCCAGGCTTAGACGCAGAAAAGGAAAGTTTAGAAAAAGAGCTTACTAAATTGTTAATTCCTAAAGATCCTCAGGATGATAAGAATGCTATTATTGAATTAAGAGCAGGTACAGGTGGTGACGAAGCCAGTTTATTTGTTGGTGATTTACTTACAATGTACACAAGGTATTGTCAGAAAAAAGGATGGAAAGTATCGCTAGTAAGTGAGAGTGAAGGTTCTGTGGGTGGTTATAAGGAAGTGATATTAGAAGTAATGGGTGAAGATGTATATGGTACCATGAAATTTGAAAGTGGAGTACATCGTGTACAACGGGTACCTTCCACTGAAACACAGGGCAGAGTGCATACTTCAGCGGCTACCGTTGCGGTGATGCCTGAGGCAGAAGAAGTAGATTTTGTTTTGAATCCTGCAGATGTGAAAATGGAAACATCACGAAGTGGTGGTGCGGGTGGGCAAAACGTAAATAAGGTAGAGACCAAAGTAATGTTAACGCATATACCCACGGGCACTGTTATTATTTGTCAAACAGAGCGATCGCAGTTGGGCAATCGTGAAAAAGCAATGACGATGATGCGTACCAAATTATTTGAAGAGCAAGTACGCAAGCAAGAAGATGAAATATCAAGACATCGTAAAACATTGGTAAGTACAGGAGATAGAAGTGCTAAAATTAGAACTTATAATTGGCCACAAGGAAGAGTTACCGACCATAGAGTTGGCGTAACTTCTTATAATTTAGATGCGGTGATTAATGGAGAGATAGAAGAATTTATTGAAGCCTTACAAGTAGCAGAAAATGCAGCAAAGATGTTAGTGCAACAATAAGACGTAAAATTATTTAGCTAAGCTTTTTTCCCATTCCCAAGCAGTCCGCATCATTTCATCTAGGTCATACTGGCAAGTCCAACCTAATTTTTTTACCGCATAATCATTGTTGGCATAAATAGCAACGATGTCGCCTGCTCTTCTTGGTCCTATTTCATAATTTAATTTTACGCCGGATACTTTTTCAAAAGCTTTAATGGCTTCTAAAACAGTGATACCATTGCCAGTGCCTAAATTAAAAATATCACAATGGTTTACTTTATCATTTTTTATCGAATACTGTAAAGCCAAAGTGTGTGCATGTGCAATGTCGCATACATGAATAAAATCACGGATACAACTTCCGTCGCGGGTATCGTAATCAGATCCGTAAACAAGCATTTTTGGTAATTTACCAATGGCTGTTTGAGTAATAGCAGGCACTAAATTTTGTGGACGTCCAATGGGTAATTCACCAATCTCTATAGAAGGATGTGCGCCTACTGGATTAAAGTACCTTAATAATATACTAGATAATGGATGCGCTACTGTACTGTCTTGAACAATAGTTTCACCCATTTGCTTGGTAGCACCATAAGGAGAAGCGGCCGTTTTTAATGCGGTAAGTTCAGTAACTGGAATGGTATCGGGGTTTCCATAGACAGTGCAGGAAGAAGAAAAAATAAAATGCTTGGCATGGTACTTAACAGCCAATTGTAATAAGTGAACTAAAGAAAATAAATTATTCTCGTAATAGTCTAATGGTTTTTCAACAGATTCCCCAACGGCTTTATACGCTGCAAAATGAATGATGCCTGTTATAGTAGGGTGCGCTAAAAAAATTTGTTCTGTAGCTTCTTTATTAGTTAAGTCAACTACATAGTTCTTAATTTTTTTTCCAGTAATTTGTTCAATACCAGCTATAGAATGAGAGGAAGCTCTTGATAAATTATCTACCGAAATTACTTCAAATCCATTTTGAAGTAAATCGACAATGGTATGGGCGCCAATATACCCGCAGCCCCCAGTTACTAAAATAGTTTGCATTTAGAATGATTAGAATACAAATTTACGAAAAAAAACTTTAGGAAGCCTTGTTGGCTAAGGTAAATCCAACAGTGGTACCCAAGCCTAATTTGCTTCTGAGATGCATGGTCTCGTTGTGCGCTTCAATAATATGTTTACAGATGGCTAACCCTAAGCCGGTTCCCCCAATTTCTCTACTTCTCGCATCATCGGTACGGTAAAAGCGCTCAAATAATCTTGGGATATGTTCTTCTGCAATACCAATACCATCGTCGCTTATCTCCACTAAAACTTTTTGATCTTCAATGGCGTAAATACTTGCAATAATTTGACCATCTATTTTCCCATACTTAGAAGCATTAGAAAGAATATTAACGATGACCTGATATATTTTATTTTTATCTGCAAAAACATAAGTAGGTGTTTCAGAGCCTTTCTTAAAATGAAATTGAATATTTTTATTGATCCATTTTACATTTAAATTATTTACCGCTTCAGAGATGATATCTTGAATAATAAATGATTGTTTTAAAATAGGGTCTTTATTTATTTCCAAATTAGTAATGGAGTCCACGTCATTAAGTAACTGAACCAATCTTTGCACATTGGCTTGGGCTTTTGTAACAAATCTTTTTCCTGTTTCAGCCTCCTCTATGGCACCGTCTGCTAATAATTCTAAGTAACCCTGTATAGCAAAAATGGGTGTTTTAATTTCGTGAGAGAGATTTTGTAAAAATTCTTTTCTAAAAGCCTCGTTGGATTGTAAGTCTTGAATTTCTTTTGTTTTTTGAGCGGCCCATTCTTCCACATCTTCTCTTACATCATCAATTCCCTTTTTAGGTAGTATATATTTTTGATAAGCTTCTTCTCTTTTACTTGCTTTGGTTTGTGCAATGAGTTTATAAATTAATTTTATTTTACGATAAATAAAGTGTTCTAAAATTTCATTGAGTAAAAAATAAATAATAATGAAGCTGCTAATAAAATAAACCAATAATAATTCCCATTTTGAAAACATGATCGAAATACTAAGCGTAATTAAAGTAGCTAGTAGTAAGGCTGTTAATGCAGCCAATTGTTTTGGAGATAGATTTTTTCCTTTAAACATAATTTGTATAAGCCCTTGGATAAATTAATACGCCTCTACAAAGTTATCCTTTTATTGCTAATAATCGAATTTGTAGCCTACACCCTTAACGGTCGTAATACAATCAATACCCAACTTGGCTCTTATTTTTCTAATGTGCACATCAATGGTGCGGTCGCCAACAATAACATCGTTGCCCCATACTTGAGATAAAATTTCTCCTCTTAAAAATACTCTTCCAGGTTGAGCGGCAAGCAAGTAGAGTAACTCAAATTCTTTTTTGGCTAGAACGTAATTCACCCCTTTGAGGGTGGTTTTGTATTGTGAAAGGTCGATACTTAAATCGTTACTATTGATTATTTTATTTTGCCCTGTGCTAGGTTGTAATCTTCTAAATAAAGCAGTGATGCGGCTAATTAAAACTTTAGGACTAATGGGTTTGCTAATAAAATCGTCCCCTCCTAATTCTAGTCCTTTAATGTGAGAAGTTTCATCATTTAAAGCAGTTAATAATACTATTAAAGTTTTATCAAATTTGGAATTGCTTCTTAAGTATTCACAAACTTCAAAACCATTTCGCTTGGGCATCATAACATCTAAAATGATACAATCTGGTGCGTAGGTATTTGCTTTTTCTATGGCTTCACTTCCATCTTTGGCCGTAAATACTTCAAAACCAGCTTTGATTAAATGAAAGCTGATGATTTCAAGAATGTCTGGTTCGTCATCTGCAATTAATATCTTAATAGGTGCTTCCATAGTTTTTTGCTTGCTCAAAATTAGTTTTTATATGCCACAACACGTTATTCAATCCATATTATCAAATTGTTAACTAGCTTTTGAAATCATTGAAGGACAAGCTTTAATTAGTTGTCTAACAGGTGCTTGATATAGGGATTCATTTTCCGCTCCCTTCCTAATTGAGTCACTGGGCCATGTCCAGAGTAAATAGACAAAGAATCAGGCAATGGCAGGATTTGATTTCGAATACTCTTTATTAAATCTTGTGGATTGCAGCCTGGGAAGTCAGTTCTTCCTACACTATCTTTAAATATTAGATCTCCTCCTAAAATAAAATCTTGCTGAATATGGTAAAAGCAAACACTTCCTGGGGAGTGCCCAGGAGTGAGTAGTACTTTAAACGCATCCTTTCCAAATGTAATTATTTCTTGGTCTTGGATATATTGGATGGCCCCTTTATAAGCCTCCACTGGAATACCATATTTGGCTGCGGCTTCAGGTAATCGGTCTAATACCACTTGTTCATTGGCATGAAGTAAAACTGTCAAGCCATAGGTTTCGCTAATAAAATTATTACCAAATACATGATCTAAATGACAATGGGTATTGAATAATAAAATGGGCTTTAATTCATTTTTGGAAATAAAATCGGATAATATTTTTTCTTCCTCTTGCGTGTAACATCCTGGATCTACAATGATGGCTTCTTTCTTTTCATTGTAAAGGATATAGGTATTTTCTTGAAAGGCATTAAAACAAAATGATTGAATGGTTAACATGATTATTGGGGAGCGCTTAAGCTTTTACAAATATTTTTAACAATGGCAGGACCTTCATAAATAAATCCAGTCCATATTTGAACTAGTGAAGCGCCTGCTGCAATTTTAGCTTGTGCATCTTCACCTGTAAAGATGCCACCACTTGCAATAATAGGAATGCGGCCAGCAATACCTTTGTGTAAGTATTGTAACACTTGTGTTGACTTTTCTAATAAAGGTTTTCCACTTAATCCGCCTGCACCAATTTTTTTGGCTCTTTCTATATTTAATCCAGTTAATAAGCTGCGATCAATGGTCGTATTGGTGGCTACCAATCCATCAATTTTAATTTCGGCAGTTAATTCAATGATATCATCTAAAGCCGATACTGCTAAGTCGGGTGCAATTTTTAATAAGATGGGCTTATTATTTTTATTTAAATCTTGTAATTCAGAAAATATTTTTCTCAATGATTCTTTTTCTTGTAACTCTCTTAATCCAGGCGTGTTAGGCGAACTTACGTTTACTACAAAATAATCTACTACCGATTCTAATCCTTTAAAGTTGGTACAATAATCTATCCAAGCTTCACTATTATCTGTCACTTTATTTTTTCCAATATTTCCCCCTATAATTAAATTGGATGCTGAATTTTCTTTTCTTTCTTTTAATCTTTTTGCAATTATTTCTAAACCCTCATTGTTAAAACCCATTCTATTAATTAATGCTTTTTGATCTGTGATTCTAAACAATCTAGGTTTTGAATTTCCTCCTTGTGGCTTAGGGGTTACCGTTCCAATTTCTACAAAGCCAAATCCAAGCATTTCTAATTCATCTAAATAAGCAGCATTTTTATCAAATCCTGCACCTAATCCCACTGGGTTCGGAAAGTGTAATCCGAAGCAGGTTTTCGCTAAATCCTTTTCTTGATATTGAAAGGTTTTGGCCAATTGTTTTTTTAAGAAAGGAACAGAAGAGGCCAATTGTAAACCACGCATTGAAACATGGTGTGCGGTCTCGGGAGGCAAGAGAAAAAGGCCATTTCTTAGAAGAGGATATAACATATTGCGAATTTACAATGAAATATTTAGTTGCATAAACAACTTTTTACAAAAATGACTACATTTGGGGTGTCAATGAGGGTAATTTACAATGACCATTTCAAAATGCTTATTTTATGCAAGAGGCGTATATCGTAGCAGGCTTTAGAACGGCCGTTACCAAAAGTAAAAAGGGTGGATTTAGATTCATGCGTTCTGATGAATTAGCCATTGAAGTCATTAAAGGATTGATGCAAACGCTGCCGCAATTAGACCCCAAAGTAATTGATGATGTTATTGTTGGTAATGCTGTGCCAGAAGCAGAGCAAGGCTTACAATTTGGAAGAATTATTGCTGCTAAAGCTTTGGGTATTGAAGTACCTGGAATTACTATTAATAGATATTGCGCCAGTGGTTTAGAAAGCATTGCCATGGCGACTGCCAAAATTAGAACGGGTATGGCGGATTGTATTATTGCAGGGGGCACTGAATCGATGTCGATGGTTCCCACAGCCGGATGGAAAACAGTTCCAGCTTATTCTATTACAGTAGATGAACCTGATTATTATTTATCTATGGGTTTAACTGCCGAGGCGGTAGCCAATGAGTATAAAGTTAGTAGAGAAGATCAAGATGCATTTGCTTTGGCTTCACATCAAAAAGCAAAGCAAGCTATTGACAATGGATATTTCAAAAAAGGAATTTTACCCATTACGGTGAATGAAACCTATATCAACGAAAAAAATAAAAGAGCCACAAGAAGTTTTGTAGTAGATACGGATGAAGGAGTGAGAGCCGATACCACTTTAGAAGCCTTGGCTAAACTGAAGCCAGCCTTCGCTTTGAAAGGATCTGTTACCGCAGGTAATTCTTCTCAAACAAGTGATGGGGCTAGTTTTGTTATGGTGATGAGTGAAAAAATGATGAACACTTTAGGATTAAAACCTATAGGAAGATTAGTGAATTGTGCATCGGCTGGAGTGCATCCAAGAATTATGGGTATTGGTCCTATTGCGGCTGTGCCTAAAGTGCTAAAGCAAGCGGGCATGACACAGGATCAAATTGATTTGTTTGAGTTGAATGAAGCTTTTGCTTCTCAATCTTTGGCGGTGATAAGAGCGCTTGAATTAGATGGTAGTAAAGTAAATATTAATGGAGGGGCCATCGCATTGGGTCATCCTTTGGGCTGCACGGGCAGTAAATTAACTGTTCAAATATTGAACGACTTAGAAAGGTTGAATAAGAAATATGGTATTGTGACGGCTTGTGTGGGCGGAGGTCAGGGCATAGCCGGTATCATTGAAAGATT
>CANHOY010000063.1 GCA_947462495.1 Bacteroidota bacterium | reverse complement strand
ATTGGTGCAGAACGTAAAGAAGCCAGAATGTACTTTTTACAAAACTATTGGACAAGCAAAGTTAGAAACCTACCAAGAATTATTTTAAATACCCCAGCAGATGCAAAAAGAAGTTGTGGTATAGCCAATATAGGTATTGAAGGTATTACCCCAAGTGACTTAGCACAACGTTTAATGAAAGAACATAAAGTATTTACAGTGGCCATTGATGGTGCAGAAGTACATGGCTGCAGAATTTGTCCTAACGTTTATACAACTATTGCCGAATTAGATGCTTTTGTGTTGGCCATTAAAACTTTATCCAACAATGCCTAATGATTTCAAAAGAACCACCGAAGCCAATTCCTTATATCATAACATTGAGGCTTCGACTACTGCTGAAATTTTAAAAAATATCAATAAAGAGGATCAAAAAATTGCTTTTGAAGTAGAAAAAGCTATTCCATCTATTAACTTATTAATTGAGGCGATTACCGAAAAATTATTATCCGGTGGTCGCCTTTTTTATATTGGAGCTGGCACTAGTGGTAGATTAGGCATGGTAGATGCTAGTGAATGTCCTCCTACTTTTGGCGTACCACCCGATTTAATTATTGGGATTATTGCTGGTGGTGAAAAAGCAATGTTTATGGCTATTGAAAATGCCGAAGACGATACAGAACAAGCATGGCTTGATTTACAAGCGTATAAAATAACCCCTTTAGATTTTGTAATAGGTATTGCCGCAAGTGGTACTACCCCCTATGTCATTGGAGGTTTAGAAAAATGTAAAGCCGCAGGAATACTTACTGGAAGTATTGCTTGCAATAAAAATAGTCCCTTGAGCGCAGCTGCTAAGTTTCCCATTGAAGTAGAACTTGGCCCTGAATTTATTACAGGAAGTACCAGAATGAAAAGTGGCACCGCTCAAAAATTAATTTTGAATATGATTTCTACTACCGTCATGATTAAATTGGGCCGTATCAAGGATAATAAAATGGTTAACATGCAATTAACCAATCAAAAACTATTTGATAGAGGTGTAGGAATAATTATGGATGAATTGAAAATAACTGACACAGCATTAGCTAGTCAACTTTTGAAAAAATATGGTTCTGTAAAGCTAGCTACCGAAGAGTACAACAAAGCACAATAATTAAAATACAATTTTGTTTATTGATACTATTTAGGAAAACTTATTTTTCCCATGGTAGTGGCCACTTTTGTTGCATTGCCGCCTGCTAACAATGGCTCACCCGCAACAGCTTCATTCGCCAACAATGCAAATAGGATAGCTTCTTTAGCATCCGGCTCAATCCCAATGATACTTGTAGATTGTATTGAAATATTGGGTAATACTGACTGCAAGTTTTCCATTAACATCCCATTGTGCATACCTCCACCACTAATATAAACTACAAAATTAGTTCCTGATGGAATACACTTATATATAGCATCTGCTATAGTTTCAGCAGTAAACCTATTTAAGGTGGCCATTAAATCGTTGGGTAAAATAGTTTTACCTAAAGCTATTTGTGCAGCTACTATAAAATCAAGATTAAATAATTCAGGCCCTATGGTCTTGGGGAAACTATTATTAAAAAAAGAATGATTTTTCATTACCGAAAGTAATTCAGTATCTATCCTACCTGTCTTAGCAATGGCACCTGCATGGTCATAGCTTAAATCGTTAAAACACTTTTTAATATAGGCATCCATTAAAGTATTTCCAGGGCCAGTATCGGTTGATACAATTTGTTCAATGAAGCAACCAGCAGGTAAATAAGTAAAATTGGCAATGCCTCCAATATTTAATAATACTCTATTTTCAGTTGGATGAGTACACAATAAATAATCACCATAGGTAGCCAATGGAGCGCCATCACCTCCTGCAGCAATATGTTTTTGTCTAAAATCACTGATGGTGATAATACCAGTAGCCACTGCTAAATGATCTGCTTCTCCAATTTGCAAAGTGGCCGTATCAAATTCATCTGTGGGATGTAATGACTTTGGTGCATGAAAAACGGTTTGACCATGGCTAGCTATTATATCAACTTCATTCGATTTTATTTTCCAATGCAGGAGCGCTTCATTTACACATTTTGCGTGGACCTTTCCAATCCAAGGATGTAATACACACAATTGCTCAAGAGAAACAGTCTCTTTACAAAATACGGTTAGTAATTTTTCTTTAAAATCTGAACCATAGGGTATGGTCATGAATTGCTCTAAAACCACTTTAGTTTGAGTACCCGACCCATTGATTGTGCACATTGCAATGTCTAAGCCATCCATAGAAGTGCCGCTCATTAAACCAATGATTCTTCTTGAAGGTTTTTCAGCTATTTCGTATAGTTGTTTAATATTATCGTGCACTTGCTTATAATTTGGGTAAGGATACTCAATAAAGTTACAAAACTGCTGTCATATTTGGGTTAGTAGTAAGCTTACCTAAAGTATTGAATTACTGCAATTAACAGCAATAGGCCAATTTTCCACAACGCCTTAAACCCATTCAATTTCAATAGCTTATAGTGTAACTTTACCACTTATAAATTGCATATGCTAAAAGTAGGCGTGTTTGGAGTAGGTCATTTAGGTAAATACCACCTTAATAATTGGAAAGAAATTCCAGGGGTTAGTTTGGTGGGCTTTTTTGATCCCAACAATGATCATGCAAAAGAGGTAGAAAAAATATATGGACTTAAGCGATTTATGGATGAAGAAAAATTAATTGCTGCTTGTGATATCATTGATGTAGTGACCCCTACTCATTTACATTTTCCTGTTTGTGAGATGGCCATTAAAATGGGCAAGCATGTATTTGTAGAAAAGCCAATGGCCAATACCATTGAAGAAGGACGATCTATTGTAAACATGGTCAAAGAAGCCAATGTGAAATTACAAGTAGGTCATGTTGAAAGATTTAATCCTGCCTATACCGCTTTAAAAAATGCCTCCTTAAATCCTTTATTTATAGAAGTACATCGCTTGGCACAGTTTAATCCAAGAGGCACTGAAGTGAGTGTTATTTTCGATTTGATGATTCATGACATTGATATTATTTTAAGTATTGTAAAAAGCGATGTAAAAAGTATTTCAGCCAGTGGCGTAGCCGTATTAACCGACACCCCTGATATAGCCAACGTTCGTATTGAATTTAACAACGGCTGCGTGGCCAATTTAACCAGCAGCAGAATCAGCATGAAAAAAATGCGTAAAATTAGACTGTTCCAAAAAGATGCTTATATCGGTATTGATTTTTTAGAGAAGAACACCGAAATTATAAAGCTTAAACAACCCGAAGATACAGACGCCTTCTCATTTGATATTGAAACCCATCAGGGTACCAAGACTATCTCTATTGCCAACCCTGTTATTGAAGATGGCAACGCCATTAAAGCAGAGCTAAGTAGTTTTGTGCAGGCGATCGTCAATAATGAAACACCCGTAGTGAGCGAAATTGATGGATTTTTAGCGATGGAAGTGGCGCACCAAATTTTAGAAAAAATAAGCAAAAGTACTTCTATCTTAAAGCAAAATTCGGATAATTATCCAATGGCAGAACCCACTTCTTTAGAAGATTAGTTGAAGAAAACCTTTTTAAGAAAATCTTTTCGTTAAAATATAATTGGCGATGGCTAAATCCAATGGCCTGGTAATTTTAATATTTTCATATTCTCCATCTACCAAATACACTGGTACCCCGCTGGCTTCCACCACATTGGCTTCATCCGTAAAAGAGGCTTGATATTTTTGTTCAAAAGCTTTTATTAAAAGCTCAGATCTAAATGTTTGAGGTGTTTGAATGAGCATCACATTTTCTCGATTCAATAATTGGTGTTCCTCCCCGCTCATTAACCTTACGGTATCTGTTGCTGTTACCGCCGGTATGGCCGACCCCTTTTCAAAAGCTTGTTGATAACACCTTTGTATTAATGCTGGTGTTAACAAACACCTAACTGCATCATGTACAAATACAATAGAAGAGGAAGTAACTTTTGAAAGTCCATTTTTTACAGATTGAAAACGAGTATCTCCACCTGCCACAAAGCTTATTTTATTTTTGTATTTACTTTTACTTAGTACCGCCTCTCCCTCTTTCAAATAAGCTTCTGGAAGCACCACCACCAATTCAATTACCGAAAAAGCAGCCACAAATTGATCAATGGTATGGGTTAATATAGACTTATGTTCAATTTCTAAAAATTGTTTAGGGACCACCGATCCCATTCTTTGACCAGTACCTCCTGCCACAATAATGGCAATTATTTTAGTGTCCATACAATGAATTATTAATGAAACTTAGTAAAGTTTATTTCCCTATCAGATTTACCACTTCGGTGTGTAATTGTTTTTTATCAATGGGCGCTGTTCCCACCAACTCGCAAACCAACCCACCTGCTATATTCGCTATTTCAGCAGCCAAAGACATATCTTTTGTGGCAGCATAGGTTAAGGAAGCTACTGCAATGACAGTATCACCCGCCCCACTTACATCTGAAATATTTCTGATATGGGTAGGAATTAATTGTTGTTCACTCTTAGTGGCAAAATATACCCCATGTTCAGATAAAGTAATAAATGAAATTTCATGCGCTAAACTTTTTTGCAAAGCAGCATGCACTTTATTTAAATTAGCCAAGTCTACTGTATCCACTTGAACTTTTAACCCTTCTTTTACTTCTTTCAAATTAGGTTTAAAAAGGGTACAACCTTTATAAGCTAAAAAGTTTTTTTGCTTAGGATCTACCGCTGTAGGCACATCATGTGTTTTACAAAATGCCAAAATGGTTTCAATGACACGCTCTGTTAAAACACCTTTATTATAATCTTCTAATATAATTAATGCAGGTTTTTCTTGTTGAACATACTCCATAAAGTTCGCAATGAGTTCGTCTTCCTCCTTGGTAATTAGATCGTTGGTATGTTCATGATCTAAGCGCATCATTTGCTGATTACGCCCCATCACACGCACTTTATTAGTGGTTACCCTAGTTGTACTAGTTTGAATATATTTGGTATTAATACCTTCTTTTTCTAATAAGCTTTTTAATTCAGCTCCTTCTGCGTCCTTACCAATCATAGCAAACAATGTGGTAGGTGCGCCCAAAGCTCTTAAATTTAAAGCTACATTGGCTGCTCCTCCAACACGTAATTCTTTTTTTTGCAAAGCTACCACCGGTACCGGTGCTTCGGGGGAAATTCGATCTACATTACCCCACCAATAGGTATCCAACATAATATCTCCAACGACTCCAATTTTGGTTTGATTATAAGTATCAAACAAACGATCAATAGCTGCAGTATCTATCATCCTACTCTGTTTTTTTATTGCGTAATGCGATATAGTACAAAGGTATACCCAATAAAGTAATCACCAAACCCCATAAAGAATATTTTGGCTCTGTATATACCAATCCAATACAAAATGTAGTAGCCATAATAATATAAATTGCCGGTAAAATTGGATACCCAAATGCTTTATAAGGCCTAGGCATATCGGGCTCCTTCTTTCTTAATATAAAAATACCTATAATGGTGAGTACATAAAATATAACTACTATAAATGATACCATAGTTAATAAGTCGCCATACTTTCCACTCAAACACAGTAAAGAAGCCACCAAGGCTTGTATCCATAAGCCATAAGCGGGTACTTGATTTTTATTTAAAGTGGCTGTTTTCTTAAAAAACAAACCATCCTTGGCCATGGTATAATATACCCTGGATCCAGCTAAAATTAACCCGTTGTTACATCCAAAAGTGGATATCATAATCATAACAGCAATAACAATGGTTCCAATATTTCCTAAAACAGCATTCGCAGCCGCAATGGCTACGCGATCATTTTCGGCAAAAGCAATATCATGCATAGGAAGTACATGCAAATACATCAAATTAGCACTTATATAAATTAAGGTAACAATACTGGTTCCTAAAAATAAACTCAAACCAATATTACGTTGTGGATTTTTTATTTCACCTGCAATAAATGTAACATTGTTCCAAGAATCACTGCTAAAAATAGAACCTACCATGGCCGCAGCCATCGCACCAATTAAAGCAGTCCCTCCAATTGGCAACCAAGTATGGGATACTACTCCATCCGCTCCTATACTAGGAATGGCTTGCTTGGCATCAAATGCATTGATCCAATTTTCATTCCAAAAACTATGTTTGGTAAATAAAAAGCCCACTACAATTAATCCAAATAAGGAAATAAGTTTAGTGAAAGTAAATGTATTCTGTATCATTTTACTTTCCTTCACCCCCCGTGTATTGGTATAGGTTAAAAATACAATTAAACAAATAGCCAGCACCTGCGCTGCTGAAATTTTTATAAACCCTAGGTCTGCTAAAATATTATTTTCTCCTACCGCTGGAAACAAATAAGCAGTAAACCTACTAAAGGCTACTGCTACCGCAGCAATAGTGGCTGTTTGTATGACAGAGAAAAAACTCCATCCAAATAAAAACCCCACTAAAGGATTATAGGCTTTTTGTAAATACACATATTGACCTCCTGCTTTTGGATACATAGCACTCAATTCACCATAGCTTACCGCAGCAGTGATCGTCATAAAACCAGTAATCACCCAAGCCGCTATTAACCATCCAGGACTTCCCACATACCTGGTAATAGATGAACTTACTATAAATATCCCCGAACCAATCATACCCCCAGCTACAATCATAGTAGCATCTAAAGCAGAGAGGCTTGGTTTAAATTCGGCGGTTTCTGTGTTTGACATAATCTTTACTATTTTATAAAATATAAGTTTAAAATTAAAAATCCTTCCCAATAATTTGGAAAGGATTTTTACTACAATTAATTTTTGGATTTGTGTTCCCCATTCAACCCTTTAATAATATCGGAAGTAATATCATAAGCTGTATCCTTATAATACATCAAATCAGAATTGCTTGAGAAAATATAGGAAAACGTTTTATTACTATTATATTTTCCTAAAAAAATTTCAATTTTCTTTTTTACTTCTTGCAAACGTTTAAAACTTTCTTCTTGCATTTCTTGAGATAGTTGTTGCTCCTTATTGGTATAATTTTTTTCCAACTGTGCTAATTCTTGTTGACGACTTGTTACTTCTGCTTGCGTAAGTCTCTGTCCATTTTTTTGTAAATCTTGGTACTTGGCTGCAAAGTCATTTTTCAAGGCAGTTAACTGCTTTGCATTTTCCATGTCCTTTACTTGCAATGCCGATTTAACTTCTTTAAAGAACTCATAATTGTTTTGTATAGAGTCTATTTCAAAGTAAGCCACCTTGGTTCCTGAGCCAGTCATGGCCGATGCCTTTATAACAGGAGTGCTATTGCTAAAATGCAAAACATATAAAATAATGATGGCTGCGGCCATGACTCCATTAACGATCCAAGAAGTTGATTTCATTTGTAATTTATATTTAAATAGCTGCAAAGGAAACACCTCCCTTACCCTATAAAAATAGGGAAAATAATAAACTAAGCTGCCAAAATAGGCATAAAAAAAGCAGGAAAAGTGACCCTTTCCTGCTTTTTAACAATTAATAGGTTTTATTATTCGTCATCGTCAAAGCTCATCGCTTCACGAGTAGTAGCCAATACTTCATATTCTTCCTTACTACCTACGATTAATTTTTCAAACTCTTTTTGACCTGTACCTGCAGGAATTAAATGACCTGTGATTACGTTCTCTTTCAAGCCTAACATTAAGTCGACCTTGCCTTGAATAGCAGCTTGGCTTAACACTTTAGTTGTTTCTTGGAACGATGCCGCAGAAATCCAGCTTTGTACCCCTAATGATGCTTTGGTAATACCTAATAACACCGGACGAGCTGTAGCAGGTTTTGCGTCACGCACTTCTACTACTTTCTTATCGGCACGACGTAAGATAGAATTCTCTTCTCTTAACTCACGTACAGTAACAATTTGTCCAGCCTTTAATTTAGCACTTTCGCCAGCTTCAGTAACTACTTTCTTATCATAGATACGATCGTTTTCTTGTATAAAGTCGTAACGATCTTCTAAATCCTCCTCTAAGAATTTGGTATCCCCTGCATCAACGATTTCAACTTTCTTCATCATTTGACGTACAATCACTTCAATATGCTTATCGTTAATTTTCACCCCTTGTAAACGATATACTTCTTGAATTTCATTCACCACATATTCTTGCACTGCATAAGGACCTCTAATAGATAAAATATCTGCAGGAGCAATTTGACCATCAGACAATGGAGCACCCGCTTTCACGAAGTCGCTGTCTTGTACTAAAATTTGACGTGTCAATGGAACTAAGTATTTCTTCACCATACCATCCTTAGACTCTACGATGATTTCTCTGTTACCACGTTTGATATTACCAAATGCAACAATACCATCTATCTCACAAACAATCGCAGGATTACCTGGATTACGTGCTTCAAATAATTCAGTTACACGAGGTAAACCTCCAGTGATATCTCTTAATTTTCCTAATACT